>PWYM01000182.1 GCA_003567855.1 Gammaproteobacteria bacterium
AGCCAGCCGCGGGCGTCGACGAGCTGCAGGATCAGGTGTTCGGGCGCATAGTCGTTGCTGATCGTGAAGGCCTCGTCGATCGTGTCGACGACGATCAGCGCGCTCGCGGCCAGCGCCTTGGCGATGGTGTCGCGACGCGACAGTTGCGCGGCCTGTTCGGCGACCGCCGCGGCGACGTCCTCGGCCAGCAGCGCGCTGTCGGTGAGCAGCACCACCTGCGAGTCGGGGCCGTGCTCGGCCTGCGACAGCAGGTCGGCGGCGACGAAGCGCGGGTCGGCATTGGCGTCGGCGATGACCAGCACCTCGGACGGGCCGGCGGGCATGTCGCGCGCGGCGCCGCGCGGGTCGTCGGCGACCGCGCCCTTGGCGGCGGTGACCCACGCATTGCCGGGGCCGAAGATCTTGTGGACCTTGGGCACCGACTCGGTGCCATAGGCCATCGCGGCAACGGCCTGCGCGCCGCCGAGCGTGTAGACGTGTTCGATACCGCAGCGCCGGGCCACCGCGAGGACGGCAGCGTCGGCCTGCCCGTCGCGGTCGGGTGGCGTGCACAGCACGCGCAGCGGGCAACCTGCGAGTAGCGCCGGCACCGCGAGCATGACCGCCGTCGACGGCAGCGGTGCGCTGCCCGCCGGCACGTAGAGCCCTACAGCATCGAGGGGATGCGAGACACGCTGGCAGCGCACGCCGGGCATCGTCTCGACGTCGATATCGCGCGGGAGTTGCTCGGCATGGAAGCGACGCACGTTGGCGATCGCGGTCTCAAGCGCGTCGAGCGCCGCGCGCGGCAGGCGTGCGTCGGCTTCGGCAATTGCCGAAGCGGGCACCCGCAGCGATGCGGGGCGCACGCCGTCGAGCGTTTCGGTCAGCGCGTACAGCGCGGCGTCACCCTCGGCACGCACGCGCGTGATGATCTCGTCTACCGTACGGCGCAGCTTCGCGCCGATGCGGTTGGCCGGCCGCTCGAGCAGCTCCTGGCGCTCGAGCGCGCCGAGCGCGTTCCACTGGTGAATCTGCATGGCGAACCCTCAGTACATCATCTTTTCTACCGGCAGGACGAGCATCGAGCTCGCGCCGGCGCGCTTGAGGTCCTCGAGCGTCTCCCAGAAGACGTTCTCGCGGCACACCGCGTGAATCGCGACCTTGTCGTCGCGACCTTCGAGCGGCATTACCGTCGGCGCCTCGGAACCGGGCAGCAGGCGGGTGATGGCCGCCAGCGCCGAGCGCGGGGCATGCAGCATGATGTACTTGCTCTCGCTGACCTGGATCACGCCCTCGATGCGCTGCTTGAGGCGCTCGATCCATTCGGCCTTCGCCGCGGACACGGGCTTCGGTGTCTGGATCAGCGCGGCGACGCTCTCGAGCACCGTCTCGACCTCGCGCAGGTGATTGGCCCGCAGCGTGCCGCCGGTGGAGACCAGGTCGCAGATCACGTCGGCCTTGCCAAGGCGGGGCGCGATTTCCACCGCGCCCGAGAACTCCACGACTTCGGCGTCGAGGCCATGCCGCGCGAGGTAGTCGGCGACGATATGCGGGTAACTGGTCGCGATGCGCCGGCCGGCAAGGTCACCGGCACCGTTCCAGTCCATCTGTTCGGGCACCGCGAGGCACAGCCGGCAGTGGCCGAAGTCGAGGTCGCGCACGTGGGTAAACGGCGCGTCGTCACCGGCCGCGGCGAAGTCCAGGCGCCGTTCCTCGATCACGTTCATGCCGACGATACCGAGGTCACACACATCGTCGCGCACGAGCCCGGGCACGTCGTCGTCGCGTACCAGCAGCACGTCGATGGGCAGGTTCTCGCCGTAGCAGATGAGCTGGTCGCGCCCCTTCGTGTACTTCAGGCCGCAGCGGGCGAGAAGGTCCAGCGAGTGGTCGGTCAGGCGGCCTGATTTCTGCACCGCGATCTTGATGCGGCTGCGGTCTTCGTCCCTGGTCATTGCAATGTCCCTGTTCAGTCGCGACAGCGTTCGAGTGCGATCGGGTATCCGCCGTTGCCATGGGTGAGGTAGCGCGCGACGCGTCCGATCGTCGTCACGCTGACCCCGGTCAGTTCGTGGATGCGCCGGTAGGGCAGGCCCTCGTCGAGCAGGCGCACGACGCGCCAGCGGTCGGCCATCGCCTGCAGTTCCGCCGGCGTCAGCAGGTCGCGGAGGAAGCGCCCGCACTCGTCGCCATCACGCAGCGCCAGCAGCGCGCGGAACAGTTCGGCCTCGTCGCGCGCCTGCTGCGCGGGTTCGCGGGGGCGGTGGTCCTTCATCGCGGCTCGGGTTCGGCATCCGTACCAATGTATTAACGTGTTAGTACATTAATACATCCTGCCGCATTGCACAACCCGGTTGACGCCAGGCCGGCCGCGGCCCTACGATTCGGGAGTACTCATCGAGACCGGCTGAGGGACAGGCCCAGTGACGCCGGGGCAACCATCGGGGCTCACCCCCCCGAAAAGGTGCCAACTCCTGCGGGAAGCGGACAATGTCCGCCTCGCCGATAGATGAGGGTCATGATAGGCCGTTCGGCCTGGTGCATGGCTTTCCTCGGCAGTTGAACCGCCGGTCACTCGATGGGACCCGGGCGCGGCCCGTTACCGCGCGAGTTCGAACTGCGAGGAGCCGCTTCGATGACCGATGCCGACCATGGACAGACCCGCGCGGTGCGTGCCGGACTGGAATCCGACACCCAGCACGGCGCGGTCGTGCCGCCGCTGTACCTTTCCAGCAACTTCACCTTTGCCGGCTTCGGCGACAAGCGCCAGTACGACTACACGCGCAGCGGCAACCCCACCCGCGATGCGCTCGCCGACGCACTGACCACGCTCGAGGGCGGCGCCGGCGGCGTGGTCACCGCGACCGGCATGGCGTCGATCCTGCTCGCGTGCCAGCTGCTGCGGCCGGACGACCTGCTGGTCGTGCCGCACGACTGCTACGGTGGCAGCTTCAGGCTGTTTTCCAATCTCGCCGGGCGCGGCCAGTTCCGCGTGCGCTTCATCGACCAGACCGACCCCGCCGCGCTGGATTCGGCGATTGCTGAGCGTCCACGGATGATCTGGGTCGAGACGCCGAGCAACCCGCTGCTGCGCATTGTCGACATCGCCGACGTGAGCGCGCGGGCGAAGGCCTGCGGCGCACTCGTCGCGGTCGACAACACCTTCCTGTCGCCGGCGCTGCAGCAGCCGATCGCGCTGGGTGCAGATATCGTCGTGCACTCGACGACCAAGTACCTCAACGGCCACAGCGACGTCGTCGGCGGTGCAACGATCGCCGCGACGGCCGAGCTCCACGAGACGCTGGCCGACTGGGCGAATACCCTCGGCCTCGGTGGCGCGCCGTTCGACAGCTACCTCACGCTGCGCGGCGTGCGCACGCTGCACTCGCGCATGCGCACCCACGAGGCCAACGCGCACGCGCTCGTCGAGCTGCTCGAGTCGCACCCGCTGGTGCGCGAGGTCTGGTACCCGGGTCGTGCGGCTCACCCGGGCCACGAGATCGCCAAGCGCCAGCAGCGCGGGTTCGGCGGCATGATCAGCTTCGCGCTCGACGGCGGCGAGGCGCAGGTCCGCGCGGTCCTCGAAGGGCTGCGTCATTTCTCACTGGCCGAATCGCTGGGCGGCGTCGAAAGCCTCGTGTGCCATCCGGCGAGCATGACCCATGCGCCGATGGATCCGGGCTCGCGCCGGGCGGCGGGGATCGGCGATACTCTGGTGCGACTGTCGGTGGGCATCGAGCACGCCGACGACCTGGTCGCAGACCTCGAACAGGCACTGGACGGCGCCGCGCGGCTGCCGGAGGCGGTCGCCGCCACCGGCTGATCTC
>PWYM01000274.1 GCA_003567855.1 Gammaproteobacteria bacterium
CCCCGTCACGACACGCCGCAGGGCATCGCGCCGGGCCAGCCATGCGGCCCACGACGCCGCAGCGTGCCAAAACGACTATTGTAGAGGGACGGACCCTCTCAAGAAACCGCGGTTCCGCGCGCGTCAGCGGTTGTCGCGGATGTAGCTGAGGGGGTCGACGGGGCGGCCGTCGCGCAGCACTTCGAAATGCACGTGCGGCGCGGTGGCCCGGCCGGAGGCGCCTACGAGGGCGATCTTGCGGCCCTTGGCGACCGTGTCGCCGACCTCGACGAGGTTTTTCTTATTGTGCGCGTAGCGCGTCACGTAGCCGTTGCCGTGGTTGATCTCGACGATGCGCCCGTAGCCGCGGCGGCTGCCGGCGAAGCCGATCACGCCGTCGGCGACGGCGAGCACCGGAGAACCCTCGCGACCGGCAAAATCGACACCCCGATGGAAGGCCGGCTTGCCGGTGAACGGGTCGGTCCGGCGGCCGAAGCGCGACGAGATCCACCCCGAGCCCACCGGCCGCCCCTTGGGCTGCATCCGGTCGTACAGGTTCCGGTCGAGCATCAGGTGCTCGAGGATGGAAAGCTGGGTCTCGCGGTCGGAAAGCTGCGCCGACAGTTCGTCGATGGCGTGCAGCACGTCGTCAATGCGATTCGCGTCGCCGACGAACTCTGCCGGGCCGCCGATGCCGGGCACGCTCGAGAAGTCGAATTCGCCATCCTCGAGGTCAGCCATGCGCGTCAGGCGGTGGCCGAGTGCATCCAGGCGGATGACGCGGGCGTTCATCTGGCCGATGCGCATCGCCAGCGCGTCCATCGTGTCGGAGGTGTGCGCCCGCAGCGTATCCAGCGCCGAGGACTGCTCGGCGAGCTCGGCCTGGAGGTGTGCCAGGTGGGTGTCGGCGGCTGTTCCGCGCAGGTGCTGCCCGGCCTGGATGCCGGCGAAAAATACCGCCGCAACGACGCCGCAAAGGGCGGTGGCGGCAACGAGCAGCGTACCCCGCTGCTGGAAATCGATCTGGCGCAGGCGCGAGTCGCGCCGCGACAGGTAGATCAGTTTCATGCCGAGCCCCCGGCCGACAGCGTCGGGCCGGATGCGGCCGCATCCCTGCGTACCTGGTTCATTGCCTGTCGCACCTTCGGTAACCCCGCTGTCGTAGAGGCCGCGCTGGGCGCGGCGCCCGTTAGACCGGTGGCTTTGCGTCCCCGCCTTTCGACGGGTTTGCCATTGTCGTGTCGGCGACTATGCACAACAATGCCGGGAGCGGCAAGCAACCCTGCCGCAGTATTCATGAAGCGTGAAGGAAGCCCCGTTATGTCCGATCGCCGCCAGCATCCGGCGTCGCTTGCCGACCTGATCGGCAGCGGTGGCGGAGCGCTCGGCCGCCTGGCCCGCGAGGCGCGGCAGCGCACTGAGCTGACGCAGAACGTGCGCAGGCGGCTTCCGGACGCGCTGGCGGCCGAAGTCCGCCACGTGAGCGCCGGCGACGGGGGCGAAGCGGTGATTACAGTGCGCTCTGCGGCGGTCGCGTCACGGCTGCACTTCGAGCAGGCGCGCCTGCTGGAAGCACTGGCCGCAGAAGGCGTCGCTGCGGAACGGGTGCGGGTGAAGGTCGCGCCCGGCTGAAAGCCTGGCGCCGCCGGGCGCCTGGCAGGTCGGGTTGCCGTGGCGGTCGCCCTCATGCACCGCCAGCCGGCACGCGCTCGGGGCGAAAGCCCGCCGGCGCACGCTCGGCATTGTCGAATTCCACCTCTTCCCAGGCGCTGCTCTGCTGGCGCAACGCCCGCAGCAGCTGGTTGTTCAGGCCGTGCCCGGACTTGTAACCGCTGAACTCGCCCAGCAGGTTGCAGCCGAACAGCGACAGATCACCGATCGCGTCGAGCAGCTTGTGGCGGACGAACTCGTCGGCAAAGCGCAGGCCTTCCTCGTTGAGCACCCGGAAGTCGTCGAGCACGATCGCGTTGTCCATGCTGCCGCCCAGCGTGAGGTTGCGCGCGCGCAGCATCTCGATGTCTCGCAGGAACCCGAAGGTGCGCGCGCGGCTGATCTCGCGCAGGAACCGCCCCGTCGAGAACTCGAACCGGCGGTACTGGCCGCTGCGACGGAAGGCCGGGTGGTCGAAATCGATGGTCAGGTTGAGCCGGTAGCGGTCCAGCGGCTCGAAACGCGCCCACTTGTCGTCCTCGCGCACTTCGACAGGGCGCAGGATGCGGGCGAAGCGCTTCGGCGCGCTCTGCTCTTCAATACCGGCCGACTGCAGCAGGAACACGAACGGCGCTGCGCTGCCGTCCATGATCGGCACCTCGGGTGCGCCGAGGTCCACGTATGCATTGTCGATGCGCAGGCCCGCGAAGGCCGACATCAGATGCTCGACCGTGGCCACGCGCACGCCATCGACGATGAGCGTCGTGCCGAGCGTCGTCTCGGCCACGTTCTCGGCGATCGCCGGCACGTCCACCGGCTGCTCCAGGTCGACTCGGCGAAACACGATGCCGGTGTTGGCCGGTGCCGGGCGCAGCGTCATGTAGACCTTGCGGCCGGAATGCAGACCGATACCGGTCGCGCGGATGGAAGTCTTCAGGGTGCGCTGTGCAAGCATGTTCGCCCTCTGCTCGGGTCCGTTACGGCCCGTCATTCAAGCCCCGGCACCGCCTTCAGGGGCGGCACGCGCGTGGGTGACACGGTGGAGCGTGGTTGCAAAACACGGCCGTGGCCCGGCTGATCGGACCCTGACGGTGCGCAAAAGTTAGTTTCTAGACTGTCAGATTTTAGCGCGTCGGGCGACCCCCCGGGCTTCCAGTGTCGCAGCGAAGCGTCGGCAGTCGGCGGGCCGCGATGCCCTGTTTTACATAAAGCCCATATTGATCAACCAATTACAATGACACGGTACGTATCGTGAACACAAACGACGGCCCGCCACGGCGCGAGGGCAGTGCGCCATGGTGGGCCGTCGGCGGGCTGCAATGCGCAGCCAGCAGCCATTGATCCGGACCTGTCCGGCTCGCGTGCGGCCTCAGTCCGCCTGGCGGCGCAGGAAAGCCGGGATGTCGAGCAGGTCGCCGTCGTCGTCATCGGTGCCGCTGAAGCTCTCGCCAACCGCCTTCTTGCGCTGGAACGCCGGCTGCTCGAGGTCCTTGTAGTTCGGCTCGGCCGCCGGACCGCGGCGGACAGGGCGCACGTGCGTGGGCTCCTCGCGGCGCGGCGCGCTGACCGCCGCCGGTCGCGGCACGCTCTGCGTATGCGCCTGGCCCAGGCCGGTCGCGACCACGGTGACGCGGATCGTGCTCGTCATGTCGGGGTCGATCACCGTGCCGACGACGACGGTCGCGTCATCGGACGCGAATTCCTTGACGGTCTCGCCGACCTCCTGGAACTCGCCGATCGACAGGTCCATGCCGGCCGTGACGTTGACGAGGATACCGTTCGCCCCGGCGAGGTTGATGTCCTCGAGCAGCGGGCTCGAGATCGCGGCCTCGGCCGCCTCCCGCGCGCGCCCCTCTCCGGAGGCCTCGCCCGAGCCCATCATCGCCATGCCCATCTCCGACATCACGGTGCGCACGTCGGCGAAGTCGACGTTTATCAGCCCGGGCCGGGTGATGAGCTCTGCGATCCCCTGCACGGCACCCTGCAGCACGCCATTGGCCGACTTGAAGGCATCGAGCAGCGTGGTGTCACCACCCAGCACGCTCAGCAGCTTCTCGTTGGGGATCGTGATCAGCGAGTCGACATACTTGCCGAGTTCGATGATGCCCTGGTCGGCAATCGACGTGCGCTTGGTGCCCTCCATGCCGAACGGCTTGGTGACCACGGCGAC
>PWYM01000177.1 GCA_003567855.1 Gammaproteobacteria bacterium
ACCTGTTCCGCACCACGCAGAACGTCTCCAACAAGTCCGAGCTGCTGATCTTCATCACGCCGAAGATCCTGCGCGAAGGCGCGCGGGTGCAGTGATCCCGCGCTGTCGGCGGGTCCCGCGCGGGACCCGCCGGCGCGTTCGCCCACCCGGATTGGTGCTCACGCCGCCGGGACGGGTATCATCCCGACGGTGGGGCTTCCTGCAAACATCTACCTGGTCGGTCCGATGGGTTCGGGCAAGTCGGCGGTCGGCCGACATCTCGCGCGTGCGCTCGGGTTGGACTTCTACGACTCCGACGACGAGATCGAGAAACGCACCGGCGTGGATATCCCCTTCATCTTCGAGAAGGAGGGCGAGGCCGGCTTCCGAAAGCGCGAACGCGAGATGATCGCGAGCCTGGCCGAGCTCGACGGCATCGTGATGGCCACCGGTGGCGGGGCGATCAGCGATCCCGACAACCGCCGGGTGCTCGGTGCCCGGGGCACGGTCGTCTACCTCGCCGCGAGCATCGACCAGCAGGTCGCGCGCACCCGGCACGGCCGCGAGCGCCCGCTGCTCACCGGCCGGGACCCCGAGGAGGCGCTGCGCGAGCTGATGGCCACCCGCGAGCCGCTCTACCGCGAGATCGCCGATATCGTCATCGAGACCGACGGGAGGCGCGTCAGCGCCGTCGCCCGCGACATCGAGGCGCAGCTGCGCGCCGGCCCGGGCGGGCCGTGAGCGCGGCACCGGCGCCCGCGCCGGCGCTGGAAGTCGCCCTCGGTGCACGCAGCTATCCCATCTACATCGGCGACGGCCTGCTCGGCGCCACCGGACTGCTGGACGCGACGCTCGGCGCCGCCGACGTGCTCGTCGTCAGCAACGACCGCGTCGCCCCGCTCTACCTGGAGCCGGTCCGGACACTGCTCGGTGCTCGGCGCGTCGAGGCGCTGGTGCTGCCCGACGGCGAGGCGCACAAGACGCTCGAGCGCTTCGCGCAGGTCATTGACGCGCTGGTAGCCGGCGGCTTCCACCGTGACGCGTGCGTCGTCGCGCTCGGCGGCGGCGTCATCGGCGACCTCGCCGGCTTCGCGGCCGCCTGCTACCAGCGCGGCATCGCCTGTGTACAGATACCGACCACGCTGCTCGCGCAGGTCGACTCGTCGGTCGGCGGCAAGACCGCCGTGAACCACCCGCGCGGCAAGAACCTCGTCGGCGCGTTTCACCAGCCGGCCGCGGTGGTCGCCGACATCGCGACGCTCGATACGCTGCCCGAGCGTGAGCTCGCAGCCGGACTCGCCGAGGTGATCAAGTACGGACTGATCATGGATGCGGCGTTCCTGTCCTGGCTCGAGGCGAATATCGGCGCACTGCGCGCGCGTGACCATGCCGCGCTCGCGCATGCGGTGCGGCGCAGCTGCGAACTCAAGGCGGAAATCGTCGCCGCCGACGAGCGTGAACACGGCCGTCGGGCGCTGCTGAATCTCGGCCACACTTTCGGTCACGCGATCGAGGCGCTGGCCGGCTATGGCCACTGGCTGCATGGCGAAGCCGTGGGGGCTGGCATGGTCCTCGCGGCACAGACGTCGAAGCGCATGGGGTGGCTCGATACCGCTGCCGTCGAGCGCGTGCGCGCGCTTGTGGCCGCCGCCGGCCTGCCGGTCGCGCCGCCGGCGCTCGCGCGCGATGCGATGCTCGACGCGATGGCGCTGGACAAGAAGGTCGTCGCCGGTCGGCTGCGCCTGGTGCTGCTGCGTGCTCCCGGCAATGCGTTCGTCACCGCCGAGGTGCCCGCCGCGGTCCTCGCCGCGACGCTGGACGACGCGCTCGCCTACCCGGTCGCGGCGCCGCCGCTTGCGCGGCGATGAACGACGCCCCACAGCCGTGGCTGCGCCGCCACCCCGACGAGCGGCTCGCGCCATGGGCGGCGCGTGACGACGCCTCGCGCGGGCGCCGCCATCCGGAGCCTGCGCCGTCGCTGCGCGGCGAGTTCCAGCGCGACCGCGACCGGATCATCCACTCCACCGCGTTCCGGCGCCTCGTCTACAAGACCCAGGTGTTCGTCAACCACGAGGGCGACCTCTACCGCACCCGGCTCACGCACACGCTGGAGGTCGCGCAGATCGCGCGCACTGTCGCGCACGCACTGGGGCTGAACGAATACCTGGTCGAGGCGGTTTCGCTCGCGCACGATCTCGGTCACACGCCGTTCGGTCACGCCGGCCAGGATGCACTGAACCAGTGCATGCGCCCGTACGGGGGCTTCGAGCACAACCTGCAGTCGCTGCGCGTGGTCGACACGCTCGAAGAGCGCTACGCGGAGTTCCCGGGCCTGAACCTGAGCTTCGAAACCCGCGAGGGGATCCTGAAGCACTGTTCGGTCGCAAACGCGCGCCGGCTCGGCGACGTCGGCCGGCGTTTCATCGAACGCACCCAGCCGTCGCTGGAGGCGCAGCTCGCCAACCTCGCCGACGAGATCGCCTACAACAACCACGACATCGACGACGGCCTGCGCGCCGGCCTGCTCGACATGACCTCGCTGCGCGACATCACGCTGTTCCGGGAGCAGCACGACGCGGTGCTCGCGCGGCACCCGGGGCTCACCGGTCGGCGGCTGATCCACGAGATCGTGCGACGGATGATCGACACGATGGTCGTCGACCTGGTCGCGACGAGCACCGCGCTGCTCGACGCCGCGGCACCCGGCTCGGTCGACGACGTGCGCGTCTCCGGGCGGCCGCTGATAGGCTACTCCGACGCGATGCGCGGCCACATCCAGGAAATGAAGAAATTCCTCTACGAGCGTCTGTACCGGCATTACCGCGTGCTGCGCATGACGACGAAGGCCCATCGGGTCGTCGAGACGCTGTTCGCGGCGTTCATCGGCGAGATCCGGCTGATGCCCGACGAGCACGCCGGCCACGCCCGGCGGTTCGAGGCCGAACACGGTGACGCCGGGCGCGCCCGCGCGGTCGCCGACTACATCGCCGGCATGACCGACCGCTACGCCATCACCGAACACGAACGCCTGACCGACCCGCGGCGCAACGGCTGATCGCGCGGCACGCCGGTGCCGGTGGGCATGCTGCTAGAATGCGCGCACATCCGTTGCCGACGAGTGCCGATGCAGTCCGCGCCCAAGTCCATCGCCGCGTCCGATCGCCTGATCTTCGCGCTCGACGTGCCCGACACCGACGCCGCGCGCGCGCTCGCGACGCGGCTCGGCGACAGCGTGACCTTCTACAAGCTCGGCCTCGAACTGATGATGTCCGGCGGCTACTTCGAGCTCGTCGACTGGCTCGTCGAACGCGACCGGAAGGTGTTCGTAGACCTCAAGTTCTTCGACGTGCCGGCCACCGTCGCCGCCGCGGTGCGCGGCCTGCGCGGCCGCGGCGTGCACTTCGCGACCGTGCACGGCAACCAGGCGATCATGGAAGCCGCGGCCGACGCCGCCGGCGATGATCTTGGCATCCTCGCAGTCACCGTGCTGACCAGCCTCGACCGCGGCGATCTCGATGACCTCGGCTTCGAGTGCGACGTCACCGAGCTCGTGCTGTCGCGCGCGCGGCGCGCGCTGGAGGCCGGCTGCGCCGGCGTGATCTCGTCGGGGCTCGAGGCGCCGCGGCTGCGCGAATTCATCGACCACCGGCTGATGGTGGTCACCCCCGGCATCCGCCCGGTCGACAACCGCCCCAGCGACGACCAGAAACGCGTCGTCAGTGTCGAGCAGGCGTTCGAAAACGGGGCCGACCACATCGTCGTCGGGCGGCCGATCCGCGATGCCGACGATCCGCGCGCGGCCGCC
>PWYM01000203.1 GCA_003567855.1 Gammaproteobacteria bacterium
ACTGGAGGACAGGTTCCTCCATCGTTGACATCTCGAAGATCCGCAGTGGCGGCGTACCCGCCGGCATCTGGCCCTGTGCGCGCTCGGCGGCCTGGGTGACCTCGCGCAGCGCGCGGTCCAGATCATGCCCGGGTTCGAAGTACAGATCGACGTAGGCCCGTCCGTCGCCGGCGCGACTCTGAATCTGTACCAGGCCCTGTGTACCCTCGAGCTCCGCCTCCAGCGGCTCGTTGACGTTTTCCTCGATGACCCGCGAGGTCTGCCCCGGGATATCACCGATGATGCGAACATGCGGGTAGCGGATTTCCGGCAACAGCTGCAGAGGCATCTGGCTCGCCGCGACCACGCCGAGCACGACAACGAGCAGAGCCACGGCCGCGACCGCCAGGCGCCTGCGCGCCAGCGCTTGAAGCACGACCAGGAGCGCGGCTCGAATCACCGCCCGCGCACTTCGCTTGCGACGACCTGCGCACCCTCCGGATGGGCACGTGGTTCGTAGCGGACCACCCTGTCGCCGGCCGACAGGCCGTCGACGACCTCCACGCCGGCCTCGTGGGCACGGCCAAGCGACACCTCCCGCCGTTCTATGCGGGCGGGATCATCCGAGGAGACGCGAGCCACCCAGGTGGCACCACCGGTGCGGGCCACGGCCGTCCAAGGAACGACGAGCGCCTCCTCGCGCCGCTCGTAGACCACGTCCACGTGCATCCGCCGGTTGTCCGCGGCTCCGGCTAGATAAAGATCCACGACGGCGAAACCACGACGGTCGGAGTCACCGTACACGATGCGATCGAGCACGAGGGATTCGTCCGCATCACTCTCGAAATGAAGATGCTCGGTCGCGGCAAGGAACGCGGTATCTCGGGCCGGCACGACCAGCCGGACACCGAGCGCATCGTCATCATCGAGCGCCATCAGCGACTGGCCCTCCGCCACCTTGGAGCCGCGCTCGACGAACGTGGCATTGACCCAACCGGATACCGGCGCACGGACCGACAGCGTTTCCAGCGTGGCTTCCAGCTCGGCCAAGGCCTCGCTCACCTCCAGCATCCGGATCAGCGCCTCCGTGACGTCCGCCTGCCCGGCGGCTTCACGCTCGACCATCCGCTCCCAACGCTGCAGCTGTTCAGCAAGCCTGGCCTGCCGGTTTTCCAGTACCGGACGTCGCGCTTCGATCTCGGCACTCGCGATACCCACCAGGAGCTCGCCCCTGTTGACGCGATCCCCTTCACGGACGGCGAGAAAGTCAACCTCGCCGTTGCGTGGCGCGTTCAGAACCCGAGACCGCAGCGGCTGCAACTGGCCCGACCAGTATCGACGCACCTCGAACTCCATGGGCTCGAGGGTGACCACCTGAACGCGTGCTGTTTCGGAAGCGCCCGAGGTACCCGTCGGGGTCGAAACGGAGCCCCGACCGCAAGCCGTTAATAGTAGCATTACCAGGATGAGCAGCAGGACACGCCTTCCGGCGGCAGCGCAGCCACGATGGGTGGGAATTTGGAGTGTCATGACGGGCTCCGTACGGGTACGCGCTTGGCTGACGACGTCCGACACGCGGCATCTCTCCGCCGGTTGCGTTCATTACTGAATCGAAGATCGAGCACGGTCATTCTACTGTCACTTTCCATTAAGGAAACTGAAACACACTGTTCGTAGATTGGCGCAATCCCGGCGGTACCCCAGGTGACCTCCGGTACTCGATATCACATGACAACACCACTGCGGAGTCACTCCCAATGCAGCAACTGAAACCCCTGGCCGCGGCGCTCGTGGCCGCGGGCGGCCTGACGATGGTCGCCCAGGAGGCGCTGGCCTTCGAGATCACGCCTCGCGGACGTATCCACATGGACTACGCGATCCATGACGAAGACGGCCAGGAACTCGGCGACGGCTTCCAGGTTCGACGCACGCGAATGGGCCTGACAGGCACCATTGACGAGAACTGGCGCTTCCAGGTCGAGTACGACTTCGCCGAGAACGGCTCGTCGGCCAACGACGTGTGGCTGCGCTACACCGGCCTGCAACATGGCCACATCACCATCGGCCACTTCAAGGTGCCCTTCGGCCTAGAGGAGATCACGAGTTCGAACAGCATCACGCTGATCGAGCGCTCGCTGCCGACGACCACCTTCGCCCAGGCGCGCCGTGTCGGCGTGGGCTACTCGGTCACCCAGTCGAACTGGCATTTTGCCGCGATGGGCTTCGGCCAGGGCTCCGGCTCCGGGACGCGCAGCACCACCGGTGACGAAGGCCTCGGCGTAGGTGCACGTTTCGTGTTCAACCCGGTGCGCAACGACGACCTCATGGTGCACCTCGGCATCGCCGCGTCCACCGAAGAGCCCGCCGACGACAACGTCGAACAGGTGCGTTTCCGGACGCGTCCGGAGTCGCGGCCCACGGACGTACGGCTCGTCGACACCGGCAACATCGGCGGCACGCGGCGTATAGACCAGGTCGGCCTCGAGGCGGCCATGCAAAGCGGCCCGTTCTCTCTGCAGGGCGAATGGATGCGCGCCGACGTCAACCGCCGCGGCATCGAGCCCGACGTGGACTTCAGCGGTTGGTACGTCAGCGGCAGCTGGGTCGTCACCGGCGAGTCGCGCGGCTACCGCGACGGCGTGTTCCGCGGTGTATCACCGTCAGGCCCCGGTGGCGCATGGGAGCTGACCGCACGCGTCAGTAACGTGAACCTCAACGACGGCGCGGTCGCCGGCGGCAAGCAGGACAACATCACGCTGGGCGTGAACTGGTACGCCAATTCCAACGTGCGCTTCATGGCCAACTACATCATCAACGACGTGGAACGCGGCGGCGTCAATGACAAGCCGAACATCTTCCTGATGCGCGCACAGGTCGCATTCTGAACTCACTGGAGGCGTCGAGCCCGTCGGCCCGCCAGGTCCCGCCCCGCGACGCAGGTCGCGGGGCGCTTACCTGCTGATCTCCAGACCAGAGAGGTACTCGAGAACCTCCGCCTCGCTCACGACGTCGCCATACTTGGCATTCATGTCGAAAAGGTTCGCCTCGTGCGGCGCCGGATGCCGGTCGCCGCACGCATCGGCGACCACGATGGGTATGAAGCCGTGCTGACAGCTGTCGAGACAGGTGGCGCGAATACAGCCACTGGTCGTGACGCCGGTAATGATCAGCGTGTCGACGCCCAGGGTGGTCAGCAGCGGCGCGAGGCTGGTGCCAAAAAAGGCGCTGGCGTACTGCTTGCTGATGACGATCTCGTCCGGCGCCGGGTTCAACCCTTCAGCCCAGGCGCCCATCGGGCTGCCGGCCACGAAATTGTGCAGGGGCATGGCTTTCTGGAAAAATCGCCCGCCCAGTCGCCCGGCCTGATCGTACACCACGTTGGTATACATCACCGGAATCTCCCGATCACGCGACGCCGTGAGGATTCGCATCGCCGACTCCAGCTCGTCCTGGACGTCGGCGTAGAGTTCGCACGCCGGGTCGAAGTAGGCACGGACGAAATCGACCAGGATCAGCGCCGGCCGACGGCCGAAGCCGATGCGGTTGCCGTAGGCACGGTCATAGTTGGCCCGCAGGTCCTGGGTGAAGTCTTCGTTCATGGCAGTCTCTGGCGGCGTAGCTCTGCCGCACCCCGTCTTGGCGACGTGACATCCCGAATCGGAATCGTAGGAGGTATACATGATCATGCATGGGCATGCCACCTCCGGTGCCGTGCACGAGGTGCAATCTCCGAGTGGTCGCCGGGCCTTCAGTCCGGGCGGCGCGCCTCGCGCTCCAGATGCTCCAGGCTGGTGTGGCG
>PWYM01000030.1 GCA_003567855.1 Gammaproteobacteria bacterium
CCCGCCTGGAAGCTGTAGCCCTCGCCGTTGAACACCAGCGTGCGGATCGCGATCGCCTGGTCCATGTCGCCGCCGTGGCCGAAGTACCCGACAGTGCCGGCATACAGGCCGCGCGGTACGGGCTCCAGCGCGTCGATGATCTGCATCGCGCGGACCTTGGGCGCACCAACCAGCGTGCCCGCCGGAAACGCCGCGGCGAACAGGTCGAACGCATCGCGACCGTACGCCAGTTCACCGTGCACCCCGCTGACGATGTGCATCACGTGGCTGTAACGCTCGATGCTCCGGTACGGCTCCACCTGCACGCTGCCGGCGCTCGCGACGCGTCCGAGGTCGTTGCGCGCAAGATCGACGAGCATCACGTGTTCGGCGTTTTCCTTGGGATCGGCCAGCAGCTCGCGTTCGTGCGCGGCATCGGCGGTGGCGGTGTCGCCTCGCGGTCGCGTGCCGGCGATGGGACGCAGCGACGCGGTGCGCCCGTTCAGCCGCACCAGCGCCTCGGGCGAGGAGCCGACGAGCTGCACGCCGCCGACGTCGCAGTAGAACATGTACGGCGACGGATTGAGCAGGCGCATCGCGCGGTAGGCCTCGAACGGGTCGACGTGACAGCTTCCCGAGAACCGCACCGACAGTACGAGCTGGTAGATGTCGCCGGCGGCGATGTGCTGCCGCGCGGTCGCGACCGCGTCGAGAAAGTCGGCGCGGCTGAAGCTTGCCGACGCGGCACCGACCCTGCCGCCGGCCGGGCGGGTCGGCAGCCCGCGCGCGAGCGCGGCGATGACCTCGCTGCGCAGCCGCCGGCGTTCGGCTTCGGTGCCGTCATGCAGCAGCGCGGCGCGGCGCGTGAGATGGTCGAACACGAGGACCGAGGCCGGTGCGACGTAGGCCGCCTCGGGCAGCCCGGCGCCGTTGGCCGGCGCCGCCGGCAGCCGTTCCAACCAGCGCACGAGGTCGTAGCCGGCAACGCCGACCAGCCCCCCGGTGAACGGCAGGCCTTCGACCGCGGGGCCGGGCTGCGGGCTGCGCGCGAGCGCGGCCCGCAGTGCCGCCAGCAGCGCCGCGCTGTCCGCGGGCCTCGGCTGCAGCTCGCCGTCGATGCGCAGCCCGTCGGCGTCGAGGTGGAACTCGAGCGCATCACCGAAACCGATGAACGAATAACGCGCGAGGCTGCGCCCGCCCTCGACGCTCTCGAGCAGGAAGCGCGGCCGGAACGGGCCGAGCTTGAGATAGGCCGACACGGGGGTGTCGAGGTCGGCGGCGATGTCGAACGGTGCCTGCATGGTGTCCTCGGGTGTAGGCCCCGGGGCATGGGCACAAAAAAACCCATCCCCGGCGGGCGGAGATGGGTTCTGGCTGTTCGATTCGTGATTACGCCCGGACGGCCACCCTCTCCGCGTGGAGACGGCGCCACCACCACGCAGTGTGGCGTACGGCTGCAGTATGGATTCGGGCGTTCACTGGCGGCGAGTATTGCCGCGTTGCGCCGGAGCCGTCAAGCGCCACGTCAATTGATCAGCCGCAGCGCGAAGGGATAGCGGAAGTCCCTGCCCTCGCCGGCCTGCACCATCGCGATGATGATCATCACCAGGTGCGCAATGGCGAGCAGCGGCAGCAGCACGATGCCGATGGCGACGATCACCAGCAGCGCGGCGACGATATAGGCGATGAACATCGTGATGTTGAAGTTCAGCGCCTCGCGCGCCTGGTCGGCGATGTAGGCGCCGTCGTCGCGCTTGAGCAGCCACACGACCAAGGGGCCTACGATCATGCCGATCCCGGTGAAGATCGCGCTGAGCGCGCTCAGGTGGGCGATGATGGCCCAGTTTCGTTCCTCGCGGCTCGGGCCGCCGGCGTCGACGTTCATAGGTCTCCTCCCCTGCATGGACCGCACGCGTCCCCGCAACGTGCCGAGGTCATTCTAGGCCAGCTCATCTAGACTATGGCAATTGTGCTCGGCTGAGGTACCACGATGATCACGATCCACCACCTGGGCGTCTCGCAGTCCGACCGCATCGTCTGGCTGATGGAGGAACTCGAGCTGCCCTACGAGCTGAAATGGTACGACCGCGGCGAGGACATGCTCGCACCGGCGGCGTACCGCGCGCTGCACCCGCTCGGCACCGCGCCCGTCATCCACGACGGCGACCGCGTGCTCGCCGAGTCCACCGCGATCGTCGAGTACGTCAGCCACGTGCACGCCGGCGGGCGGCTCAGCGTCACACCCGACCAGCCGAACTACGCCGACTACCTGTACTGGCTGCACTTCAACAACAACGCCCAGTCGGCCTTCTTCGTGCGCAAGGCGCTGGAGACGGCCGGTGCGTCGGCCGACAGTCCGTTTGCGGTCACGGCGCAGCGCCGCGAGACGGCACTGTACCGTCACATGGAGGCGCGGCTGGCGGAAGTCGAGTACCTCGCAGGGCCCGAGTTCACGTGCGCTGACATCATGGCGATGTTCAACCTCACCGCGCTGCCGCTGTTCGGCGGGCGCGGCATCGACGACCTGCCGCACGTGCAGGCCTACGTCGCGCGCGTCAGCGCCCGCCCGGCGTACCGCAAGGCGATGGCCATCGCCGGGCCGCAGGCCAAACGCCCCGCGGCAGACTAGGGCGCGCCGAGGCCGGCGCCGAGCAGCGCGCTCAGCGCGAGCCAGAGAATCACCGCGAGCGGCGTGCCGACCGCGGCGAAATCCGCCGGCCGGTAACCGCCGGTCGCGACCAGCAGCAGGTTGCCCTGGTAGCCGGCCGGGCGGATGAAGCTCATGCTCGCGCCGAACAGCGCCGCGAGCACGAACGGCAGCACCGGCATGCCGATCGCCGTCGCCAGCGCGATCGCCAGTGGTACCGCGATGCCCGCGACGATCGCGTTGGCGGCGAGATTGGTGGCCATGATGGTCGCCGCCATCAACCCGCCGAGCACCAGCCACGGCGGCCACCCGGCCACCGCGCCGCCGACGATCGCACCCAGCCATGGCGCAGCTCCCGTACGCTGCAGCACCAGCGCGAGCGCCAGCGCGACTGCGATCATCAGGATCAGGCGGGTGTTCAGCGCCGATGGCAGGTCGCGCCAGCGCAGGCAGTGCAGCGCGAGCAGCCCACCGACCCCGGCCAGTGCACACATCGCGACCGGCGCGAGCCCGAGCGCGAACGCACCGATGGCCGCAAGTACGACGGCGATCGCGCGTCCCGCGCGTTCGGTGTGCGGCAGATCGATGCTGCCGTCGAGCACCAGCACGTCGTGGCTGCGGCGTACCGCGTCGATCGCGTCACTGCTGCCCTGCACGAGCAGCACGTCGCCGGCACGCAGCTCGATGTCGTCGAGATCGTTGACCGTCTCGCCGCCACTGCCGCGCGCGCGATGGATTGCGAGCGGCAGCAGCCGGTAGCGGTTCGCGAGGCGCGTGCCCGCAAGCGTGCGCCGGTGCAGCAGCGAGCCCCGGGTGACGACGATCTCGGCGAGCTGCTGGTTCTGCGCAGCGTCGCTTTCGCCCTCGGTATTCGCCGGCGACAGCGTCGCGCCCAGCGCGCGCTCGTAGCGCTTGAGATTGTCGGGGAGGTCGCGCACGTGCAGCCGGTCTCCGGGCTGGATGCGCAGCGACGGCAGCTTCGCGAGAAACAGGTTTTCACCGCGCTGTACGCGGTCGATGCGCATACGCTTGCCGCCGAGTCGCAGCACCTCGGGCAGGCGCAGGCCAGCGGCGGCGCTGGTCTCCTCGATGCGCAGCACCGCCGAAAACACGCGCGGCGCGGTATCACCAAGCGGCGGGTGGCGCGCCGGCAGCAACCGCGGCGCGACCAGCCACAGGTAGAGCAGCGCCGGCAACGACGCGATGGCCACCGGCCACATGAACTCGAACAGCGTGAACGCCGGCACGCCGTGGTCGGCCGCGACGCCACCGACGAGCACGTTCGTCGACGCGCCGATCACCGTCGCCATGCCGCCGACGATCGCCGCAAAACCCATCGGCATCAGCAGCTGCGACGGCGGCAGTCGGGCCGAGATCGCAACGCCGACGAGCACCGGCATCAGCATCGTCACGACCTGCGTGTTGCTGATGAACGCGCTGAGCGCCGCGGCGATCACGATGGTGGCCAGCGACGCAAGCCCCGGACGGTCCAGCCAGAGCTGCGCGAGCGTACCGAACAGCGGCGACAGCGCGCCGGTGACCTCGAGTGCGCGCGCAAGGATTACGAGCGATGCGACGGTAATCAGCGCCTCGTGGCCGAACAGCCCGAACACGTCCGCCGGGCGCAGCGTGCCGTACGGGCCGGCGACCGGAAAAAACTGCAGCGCAAGCAGCACCACCAGCAGCACGGCCAGGCTCACCGCCTCGTACGGCAGGCGGTCCTGCGTGTACAGGTAAAGGCACGCGATGGCGAGCAGCCAGGCGGCAATAATCGGCAGGTCGGGCGGCGGCATGCGTGGTCTGCGGTCGGCTCCGCTTCGCACCCGGGGTGCGGGGGAAGCACCAATAGCACGCGTGGCGCGGTGACTCCAGTGCCGCGGTGGCATCGCGGCGGGGCGCGCACTACCATGGCCGCTCTGTCGTACCCACCCTTGCACAGTGATCGGGACAGCCGCGCATGAGCTTCAGGAAACTGCTGGACACCTGGGCGCAATCCGCCCAGGTCGAGACCACCGACACCGAATACCATATCCGTCTGCCGGTCGACGATGCCGCGAAGCTGCACGCGCTGGCCGAGATGTATCCGGCCGTCGGACTCGAGTCGATCATCACCGATCTGCTGTCGACCGCGCTGAACGAACTCGCCGAGAGCATGCCCTACGAACCCGGCGATACCGTGATCCGCGAAGATGACCACGGCGACCCGGTCTACGGGGACGCCGGCCTCACCCCGCAGTTCATGGCGCTGGTGCGCAAGCACCGCACACGCCTGGCCGGCAGCGGTGACTGACACCGGCGAATGAGCCCGCCGGCCGCACCACCGGCCGAGCGTCCGGGGCTTCGCCAGTTCCTCGGAGTCTTCCGCTACAGCCGCCAGGGCATCGCGCTGGTCTGGTCGACCAGCCGGCCGCTGACGCTGATTTTCGGCGTGCTGACGATCATCGCGGGTGTGTTGCCCGCGGCGGTCGCGTACGTGGGCCAGCTTATCGTCGATGCCGTGGTCGCCGCGCTCGCGGTCTATCGCGACACCGGCACGGCCGAGTACGGCGAAGTGCTGCAGTGGGTGCTGCTGGAGGCGGGGCTGGTGATCGCGATCGCCGCCGCGCAGCGCGGCATTTCGAGCTGCCAGTCGCTGCTGCGCGCGCAGCTCGGCCAGCGCGTCAACGAGATGATCCTCGAGAAGGCGCTGGAACTCGAGCTCGCGCAGTTCGAGGACTCGGAGTTCTACGACCGGCTCACGCGCGCGCGCCGAGAAGCATCCAGCCGGCCGCTGTCGCTGGTCAACCGGACCTTCGGGCTCGCGCAGAACGCGATCTCGCTGGCGAGCTTCGCAGTGCTGCTGGTGCAGTTTTCACCGTGGGCGGTGCTGATCCTCGTCATCGGCGGCGTCCCCGCGTTCGTCTCCGAGACGTACTTCTCCGGCGCGGCCTTCCGGCTGTTCCGCTGGCGCTCGCCCGAGACGCGCATGCAGATGTACCTCGAAACGGTGCTCGCGCGCGAGGACCACGCCAAGGAAGTGCAGCTCTACCAGCTGGGGCCCGAGTTCCTCGAGCGCTACCGCGAGATCTTCAGAAAACTCTACGCCGAGGATCGCAGCCTGACGCTGCGTCGTGACGCGTGGGGTTTCGCGATGGGCGTGATATCGAGCGTCGCGTTCTACGGCGCCTACGCGTGGATTGCGCTCAGCACGGTACTCGGGCGCATCACGCTCGGGCAGATGACGATGTACCTGATGGTGTTCCGCCAGGGCCAGAGCGCGGTCGGCGCGATCCTGTCATCCATAGGCGGGATGTACGAGGACAACCTGTACCTGTCCAACCTCTACGAGTACCTCGACCAGCCGGTGCCCGAACACGCGGGGCGCGCGACCGCGGGTCCTTCACCCGACGACGGCGTGCGCTTCGAGAACGTCTGGTTCACCTACCCCGGCGCCGACGAGCCGGCGGTGCGCGGCATCGACCTGCATATACGTCCGGGCCAGAGCGTCGCGCTCGTCGGCGTCAACGGCGCCGGCAAGACCACGCTGATCAAGCTGCTGACCGGGCTCTACACGCCGTCGCACGGGCGCATCCTGCTCGACGGCCTGCCGCTCATCGAATGGGACCGCGCGACGCTGCGGCGACGCATCGGCGTGATCTTCCAGGACTTCGCCCGCTACCAGCTGCAGGTCGGCGAGAACATCGGCGTCGGCGACGTGGAGCGGCTCTCCGATGAGGCCGGCTGGGCCGAGGCCGCGCGCCAGGGCCTGGCGGCGGAGTTCGTCGAGACGCTGCCCAGGGGTTACCGCACGCAGCTCGGTCGCTGGTTCCGCGACGGACGCGAGCTGTCGATGGGACAGTGGCAGAAGATCGCGCTGGCGCGCGCGTTCATGCGCGAGGGCGCCGACATCCTGATCCTCGATGAGCCGACCGCGGCGGTCGATGCCGCCGCCGAGGCCGAGATCTTCGAGTACTTCCGCGAGCTCACGCGCGGGCGCATCGCGATCCTGATCTCGCACCGGTTTTCCACGGTGCGACGCGCCGACCAGATCGTCGTCATCGAGGAAGGACGGATTCTCGAACACGGCACGCACGAGGCACTGATCGCAGGACGCGGCATCTACGCGCGGCTGTTCGAGCTGCAGGCGGAGGGGTACCGATGAAGCGTTGCAAGTTTTTGAACGCATGCTCGTCAGGCATCCGGTCGGGAATCATGGGCCAACGCCGCGCTGGCCGACAATGGCATACTGAGCGCCCGGCATGGGGGCAGGAGGCTGTTGATCGGGACCGACCAACGTGACCCGTGGAATCACGATTTCACATGATGTCCAGTTGCACCGCTCCTTTATCGTATGCTGCGCTGTCGATGGTACTCGCCTGGACCCTGGGCCCGGGCATCGCGGCGAGCCATTACGAGGAACGCGCGCGCGCTTCGACGCCTTCGGCAATCGAACTGGAACGCGAGGTGCGACGTATAGCCGGACAAACCGCCGGCGGTAGCGAACTCTGGCCAGGGTTCGAAATACTCTCTCACCCGTTAGCCGTCTTCGACGGTTCAGGCACGTATCTTTTCCGGCATCCGTCTCCCCCGGAAGTCTTCGACGCAGCGTCGGAAGAAAATCTGGACTTTCACGTAAAGTCGGGACGCCACGAAGCGGTTTTTGCAGACTCGATCGCCGAAATTGGTGACGCAGTAGTCGCGACGGTGCTGATCGATCGACCCGAGGAGGGACGTTCGCCGACCGATCTCGCGGCGGCGGCGATCCACGAAGCGTTTCATGCGCACCAGCAGCTCAACCATCCCGGCTGGGTGGCCAACGTCGCCGCGCAGTTCACCTATCCGGCCACCGATGCGCGCCTTCTCGCGCTCCATTACCAGGAAGCCGAGGCGTTTCGAAGGGCGAATTCGGCGCATGGGGCAGGCGCGGCGAGGTGCTGGACCCGCACCGCGCTCGCCATCCGCGACGATCGGATGAGCCACATGGACCCCGATCATGCGCAGTACGAACATGGCATGGAATGGCTGGAGGGCCTGGCGCACTACGTCGAGCGGCGTGCCGCCGGCCGGCGCCCCGACACGCTGGCCGGGATTCGCTTTCATGCAGCACAGATTCGCCGACGTACCTATGAGCTCGGCGTGGCACAGGCGGCGCTGCTTGACCGTTTCGATTCGCAATGGAAACACGAGCTTGCCAGGGACGACCAGCAGCGGCTTGGCACAATGCTGGCTGAGGCCGTCGGAGCGGGCGAACGGTGCGCGCTTGATGAGCAGACGCTACTGGCGATCGAAAGCAGGGCGGAACAAGCCGTCGAGCAGCTCGTGATGTCGCTAGACGACACGCTGGACACGTTCCGGTCCCGCGGCGGATGGCGCGTCGTCATCACGACGGACGAAGACCGCCTGCTGTTTCCCGTGCAGATCGATCCCGTCAACGTGGAGATCCTGGGCGGGCTGAAGACGTTACACACCCGGGCAGTTCGGCTTCGCAACTCGCACGGCCACCTGGACGTGACCGACGAGACCACCTTGACCAAGGGCGCAGGTGCGCACCCGTTGTTCGACGGCGTACAACGGGTTGAGCTCACGGGTTTGCCCGAACCGAGCGTCGAAGAGGATTACAATGGCATACGCGTACACGCCGGCGGTCTGAACCTGAGATTCAGCGACGCCACGCTTTCGAGATCGGCAAACTCGATCCTGATAAGCCTGGAGCCCTGAACAGGCCGCCGTGACGCGATGACACGCCGGGTCCGCCCCACGGGAGAATTCAGTGAACGCGATGAATGATGTCAAGCCGTGCGGCACATGCAAGCAGGGCTTTTCAGGCCTTGTGATTACGGCATTGCTGTTTTTTGCAGGCGTGGAGGCCACCGCGGAATTGAGCCCGGAAGAGGCCAGCATGGCCCGGTTCGTCGACGCCAACACCGAGCGCACCATCGACCTGCTCGAGCGTACCGTCAACGTCAACAGCGGCACGCTCAACGTCGAGGGCAACCGCGAGGTCGCGCGCATCATGGCGCCCGAGTTCGAGGCGCTCGGCTTCGACGTGCGCTGGTCGGCGCTGCCGCCGGAAACCGGCCGTGCCGGACACCTCATCGCGACGCGCGACGGTGAGCGCGGCGAGCGCCTGCTGCTGATCGGGCATCTCGATACGGTGTTCGAGCCCGATCACCCGTTCCAGACGTTCAAGCGCGACGGCGACTTCGCGACCGGGCCCGGCGTCATCGACATGAAGGGCGGCAACGCGGTGATCGTGCTCGCGTTGCAGGCGCTCGACTCGGTCGGCGCGCTGGACGGTGCGTCGATCACCGTCGTGCTCACCGGCGACGAGGAATCTCCCGGTCGTCCGCTGGAGATCAGCCGCCGCGACTTGTGGGATGCGGCCGATAGCAGTGACATAGCGCTCGGGTTCGAGGCCGGGTCGGTCGTGAACGGCATCGACCATGCCGTCGTTGCCCGGCGCAGTTCATCGAGCTGGCAACTCGAGGTCACCGCGAACACCGCGCACTCGTCGACGATCTTCCGCGACGAAATCGGCGCCGGCGCGCTGTTCGAGGCGTCGCGCATTCTCAATACCTGGTACGGGGAACTGCGTGGCGAGCAGTACCTGACCTTCAACGCCGGCGTGCTGGTCGGCGGCGCCGAGGCGCGCATCGACGATACCGGGGAGCGCGGCGGCGCGTCGGGCAAGACCAACATCATCCCGGAGAGGGTCATCGCGCGCGGCGACCTGCGAACCATCTCGCAGGAGCAGCTCGAAGCGGCGCGCGAGCGGATGCGCCACGTCGTCACCGGCAGTCTCCCGGGGACGCAGGCAAGCATCGAGTTCACCGACGGCTATCCCGCGATGTTTCCCACCGAAGCGAACTACGCGCTGCTCGCGCAGTACGACGAGGTGAGCCGGGCACTGGGCTACGGCGAGGTCGTGCCCTTCGATCCGGGCGCGCGCGGTGCCGCCGATATCGCATTCGTCGCCGACAGGGTCGACGCCGGACTGTGCGGCCTCGGGCCCAGCGGCAGTGGCGGCCATACCGCCGAAGAGAAGATCGACCTTCGCACCATCCCGAAGGCCGCACGGCGGGCGGCGGTGCTGATGTACAGGCTCACGCGTTAGCCCGCACTGGTCAGGCGGGCGATCGTGTTGGCGCCCCTGAACATCCCGGCCGTGCGGCGGCGCGCCGATTCCGTCAACAGCCTTACCGGCCGATCGACTCGCGAGCCTGCGCCTTGCCGTCCAGCGTGTTGCGCCGTCCCGGCCAGATCTCATCCGACGCGCGATAGGCGGCGAGCGCCTCGACGGGCTCGTTCAGCGCGAGGTATAGGTCGCCGAGGGCTTCGTACGGAGGCAACAGCGCACCGGGGGTGATCGGGTGCTTCTCGATCGTACCCTCAAGCTCGGCAGCCGACTCCATCAGCTCGACCGCCTGGTCGTGGCGGCCGTCCGCGTAGGCGATCCAGCCCGACAGGATCCTGCGGTCGATGTCGATGTAGGTGGCAAACCCGGACTCGCCTGCGGCCTCGGCCTCGTCTCGCAGGGCCTGCAGACGACGCTCCGCGAGCAGCGCGAGGTCCATGTCGCCGCGGTGTACGCCGCCGAGCCCGCGCGCATACCAGGTCAGGCCCTCGGGCCAGTAGGTATCGTCCCATGGCAGGTAGTCGGGGTCGCGAGGTTCGAGCGCCCTTGCAGCCTCCCAGTCGCGTTGCTCCACGGCGATGCGCGCCGGCATCGCCGCCGCGTGGAAGGCGCTTGCAAAGCCCGGTTCGTGCCTGCGATCACGCATCGATTCCCGGTACACCGCCTCGGCCTCGTCGACGCGGCCCTGCTGCAGGTAGCCGTAGACCTTGTAGTCCACGGCGTGGATATAGTGAAAGGACACCGCGCCGTTGACTTCATGACCGGCCGCGGCATCGGCCGAACGCCGATTCCACTCGATGACCTTGTCCCACTCACCGAGGCGCACGTAGATGTGCGAGGGCATGTGCAGCGCATGCGGCACACTGGGCGCGATGTCGCTATAAGCGGCAACCAGGTCGAGCGCGTTTTCCGCACGGCCATCGACGTCGGTTGCGTGTATCGAGTAATGGATTGCGCCCGGGTGGGTATCCTCGCGCTCCCAGACCGCGCGGAGTGCGGCCTCGGCCTCGTCGTAAAGGCGGTTGCGCGTTTCGGCGTCGGCCGCCGAACCCAGCGCCAGCCGTGACAGGCCGTAGAGCGCGGCGATGTCCAGGTCGTCCGAATGGGCGGCATGCGCGTCGGCCATCGCATCGGCCCACGCCTTGATCCTGCTCCAGTAGCCCACGTCGTCCGCCGCGACGAAGAACGCCGCCACCGCGTCGACGAGCGCGGCCTCGCGCGCACTGCCCGGGCCCGCTTCACGTGCGCGCTCGACGTGTTCCCGGCCGCGGGCCAGCGCCTCGCTGTCAGGACGTTCCGGCCACAGCGGCTGGAAGTACGTGGCGGCGATGCCCCAGTGGGCCATTGCACAGCCTGGCGCTTCCGCGGCGATCGCGGTGAACGCCGCGCGCGCCTCCTGGTACATCATGTGGTGCTTGAGGGCGAGCGCGTCATTGAAAGCTCGGGCGGCCGAGTCACTGCACGCGGCACCGAAGTCCACGGTGCCCAGCGCATCGGCGTTGTCGAGGTGGGTTTCGTAGTCGTGGTGGTCGTGCTGGTGCTGCGCCGGCGCGGCGGCGGCCAGCGCGAAGGCGACAAGCACGAGTGCCGGCGACAGCATCGGTCCGGATCCGCGCATCGGTGAAACCTCCCGGATTTTGCGCCAACAATCGGCAAGGCTAGGCCTGGCGCCGTCGCGGGGCTTGCGCGCTTTTGCGGTGAAGCAACGGTTCTTGCGCTTCCCCGGCATCAGTACCGGGGATCGATTCAGGATCAACCTCGGGTGCGATGCCTGTAGGCCGTGGGCGTACAGCCGATATGGCGCCGGAAGCGCCGCGCGAAGTGCTGTGACGAGTAGCCGGTCGCAGCCGCAATCTCGGTCACCGAGAGCGATGACCGGGCCAGCAGATCTCGCGCCCGCTCGAGCCGGAGATGGACCAGGTAGCGGTGTGGCGGCATGCCGTGTCGCGCCCTGAAGGCGCGCGCGAAATGCCATGGCGACAGACCCACGAGCGCTGCCAGCTCCGTAAGTGGTAGCCGATGCGCGAGATTGTCACGCATGTAGCCGATGACCCGCGCACACTGCCGCGCGGTCAGCCCGTGATGCGGTGAACGCTCCGGCCGGGATTCGCCCGCGAGGCGGACCAGCCGGGCGAGTACAGCGGCCACGGCATGTTCGACGAACAGGGCGGAGGTATCGTCACCGAGCGCCAGCTCGTGCCAGATCGCGTCGAGCGCCTGCGCCACCATCGGGTCTCGGTGGTGCCGGGCGTGCAGCGCCCCGAATTCCAGGGGATTGTCCGCGTCGCGCTGCAGGCTCGCGCGGGCCATCTCCCGGGACAGCGCGAGGAACCGGAGCCGGTGAGGCGTCGCGATGCGACACCATGCGGGAGCGTCCGGCGCCACGACGACGAAGTCCATCGGCAGCGCCTGCCCGCAGAACGGCCCTGCACCCAGGTTGCTCTGAAAGTGGAAGGGTTCACCCACGCACTGGCTGATCAGCAGAACCGGGGCCGGCGACATCCGCGCCTCGCCACCCGAGCCCGCGCACTCGATCATCAGCAGGGATCGGTCCGGTCCGCTGCGCAGCGTGACCCCGGCGGCACCCCTGGAAGTGCCGGCAAGCACCGAGCGCATCGACGCTATGGCGGTACTCATGTGTGCCTCCGCCGCGGACCGCGAGTGCCCATGGTAACCGGGATGGCCACCCCGCGCCCCGACTGGCCGAACCGTCGCCCGCCTTGGCATGATGCGCACCTCAGAGGCACATCGGGCCTTCGCCAGGCCTGTTTGTGGCTCGGTGTACCGGTGCCTGCTCCAACCGCGACCGACAGGGGGCATTCATGACCAAACGCATCGTCGTCTGTGCCGACGGCACCTGGAACCGCCCCGAGGAAGACGTCGAGTCCGACGTCGCGACCAACGTGCTGCGCATGGCGCGCGCGATCAGGCCCTGGGACGGCGAGGACAGTCCGCAGCACGTGTTCTATGACTGGGGTATCGGCTCCTACCACGCGCGCATCAGTGGCGGCATCACCGGGCGCGGCATCCACAAGAACATCATGGACGGCTACCGCTACATCGTGCAGAACTACACGCCGGGCGCGGAGATCTACCTGTTCGGCTTCAGCCGCGGCGCGTACACCGTGCGCAGCCTCTGCGGGCTGATCAACAACTGCGGCATTCTCAAGCGCCCCGATGCCAGCCTCATCCAGTCCGCGTTCAACCACTACAAGCGCGAGGGCGCCGACCACGCGCCCAAGGGCACGGCATCGGTCGCGTTCCGCAAGAAGCATTCACACCCGTCGCGCAAGGTGCGCTTCGTAGGTGTCTGGGACACGGTCGGCGCGCTCGGCGTGCCGATCTCTTTTCTGGGCCTGTTCGACCGCACCGACGAGTTCTACGACACCAATCTCGGCGCCAACGTTTCCATCGCGCGCCACGCGCTGGCGATAGACGAGCTGCGCCGCGACTTCGAACCGACGATCTGGCTGCCGCGCGAAGGGCTGGACCTGAAGCAGGTCTGGTTCGCCGGCGCGCACAGTGACGTGGGCGGCGGATACCGTCCGGACCGTGACGACCGGCTGGCGTCGGACGTGCCTCTGCGCTGGATGATGGCCGAGGCCGAGGCCGCGGGGCTGAAACTCGAGCCGCATCTGAAGCGCGGCCTGCTCGACAGCGCAGAGGCGCGTACCCACCGCTCGCGGCGCCACGTCTTCCGGCTGCGACGCCCGTACCTCCGGCCGCTGTACGACCCGGACCGCCCGACCGGCATCCACCGCTCGGTGAAGGCGCGCTACGAAGCCGATCCCAAATACCGGCCGCGCAACCTCGAGGACTTCCTCGAGGCCCACGGCTGGCCCGACGCGCTGCACTGACTGCAGACGCCGCCGGACGGTTCAGCGCGCCGCAGGCGCCGGTTCTGCCTCGTCGACGAGTCGCGCGGCGACCAGTCGCACCTCGAGTTCGCGCGCACCCGACACTTCGGCGGCGCTCGCGATCGTCTCCTGCACGGTCGCACCGGCGGCGACCGCGCTGCGCAGCGCGCGGCGCTCCTCGCGCAGCCTTCCGGCCGCGTCGCGATAGCGCAGCTCGACGACGAGCCCGGTCACGGCAAGCGGCTGCGGGTTGTGGACCTCGGCCACCAGCCGGCCCTGCGCGTCGGTCCCGTGGCGCAGTCGCAGGTAGTCGCCCGGATTGTCGGCGAGGTCCAGGCGAAGCAGCGCCCGCTGCGCCGCGCGGCCGGCCTCGGAGTTCGGGCTCGCGGCGCGGCGGTAGTAGTCCTTGGCGCCCGGGAGGTCGCCTTCGCGCTCGGCCACCACGCCGAGCCCGTAGTAGGCCGGCACGGTCGGCAGCAGCGCCACGCTCTGTCGAAGGTCCTCGCCCGCGGCCTGCCACTGCTCGAGCGCGAGCCGTGCAAGCCCGCTCTGCAGCGGGAAGTAGAAGAAGCCGGGGTCGCGTTCGACCGCCTGCCGGTAGTCGGCAAGCGCGTCGCCCGGACGCTGCTGCATGCGTGCGACGTCGCCGCGCAATGCGTAGCCGTGCGCTTCCTGCGGCAGCAGCGCGATCGCCTCGTCGGCACGCGCCCGCGCGGTGTCGTAGTCGCGCTCGACGAGCGCCTTCCGGCCGGCATCGATCAGCTCGTAGGCCGGCTGCTGCTCACGCAGCGTGGCGGTGGCCTCGAGGTAGGCCGTGCGACCGGACTCGCCACCCGATGGCAGCTCTGCTGCGGTCGCTCGGTTGGCGCGCACGCGTTCCTGCGTCGGCGGGTGACTCGCGAACAGGCCGCTCAGCCAGTCCTGGCGCCGGTCCCCGGACAACCGCACGAAGGTCTCCTGCAGTTCGACGGCGCCCTGCGTGTCATAGCCTGCGCGTGACATGTAGAGCATGCCGTAGCGGTCGGCCTCGAGCTCGGCGCCGCGGCTGTAGCGCTGGCTGACGAGCTGCGCGGCGACTGACAGCCCGCCGACGGCGAGGTGACCGAAGCCGGAATCGCCCGACGCGATCGCGCCTGCCAGTATCACGCCCTGGAGCAGCATCGCGCGCTGCTGGGCGCGCGCGCCATGACGTGCCGCCGCGTGCACGATCTCGTGGCCGAGCACCGCCGCGAGCTCGGCCTCCGATTGCATCTCCAGCAGCAGGCCGCGGTTGATCGCGATCTTGCCACCGGGCAATGCCCAGGCGTTGGGCACGCTCGAATTGATCACTGCGAACTGGTAGGGCAGCTCCCGGTCGGAGACCTCGGCAAGCCGGCGGCCGACCTCCTCGATGTACGCGGTGAGCGCCGGGTCGAGGCGGTACTCGCCACCCTGCATCTGCAGGCTGGGCGCATAGTACTGCTCGCCGATCTGGATCTCGTCGGCGGTGGTGATCAGGCCGAGCTCGCGCTGGCCGGTCACGGGATTCACGGCGCAGGCGGTGGTAGCCAGCACCGTGACGAGGACGATAATTACGCGTCGCCACATAGGCATCAGTCCGGTTCAGAGGGGAAACAGTATCGGCACCACGAACAGCGTCGCGACGAGGATGATCAGCTGCAGCGGGATGCCCGCGCGGGCGAAGTCGGCAAAACGGTAACCGCCCGGGTTCAGCACCAGGGTGTTGACCGGCGAGGCCACGGGCGTTGCAAACGCGGTGGATGCGGCGATCGCGACGGTCATCAGCATTGCGTGCGGGTTGACGCCCATGCCTAACGCGGCCTGCAGCGCGATCGGCGCGACCAGCACCGTCGTCGCGGTGTTCGACACGATCTGGCTCAACACCGACGTGAACACGAACAGCGCGGCCATCAGCGCGATCGGCCCGAGTTCGCCGGTCAGCCCCATCAGCAAGTCGGTGGCCATCGCCATGCCACCGGTGTTGTCGAGTGCGGTTGCCATCGGGATGATCGCAGCGATCAGGATCACGCTCTCCCAGTTGATGCTGCGGTAGGCCTGGTCCATCGTCAGGCAGCGCGTGAGCACCAGCAGCGTCGCCGCACCGAGCACCGCGATGACGTTGGCGACCAAGCCGAAGGTCATCACCACCATCATCGCGACCATCACCGCGATCGCGATCGGTGCATGGCTGCGCCGCCGTTCGCTGACCTCGCCACCGCCGAGCAGCACCAGGTCACGCACGCCGGCACCGAGTGCGGCGATCGCATTGAGCCGGCCGGTCAGCAGCAGCGCGTCTCCGGAGGCCAGGGGGCGATCGAGATCCGGCGGCCCTGCCGCGTCACCGGCAGGGCGTTCGCCGAGCACCGTAACCCCACGGCTGCTGCGCAGGCGCAGCTCGCGCAGCGAGCGGCCGACGTAGCCGGAGCGCGGCGGCACCAGCGCCTCGCTCAGCCGCAGCGGTGCCGGCAGCTCGGGCGCCCACTCGAGCACCTCGAGGCCGAAGCGCTCTGCCACTGCGGCGATATGCTCGTGCCGGCCGCTCACGTACAGCGCGTCGCCTTCGCGGATCACGCTGCCCGGTTCCGCGGGCCGGACCTGGCGGCCCGTGTCGGTGAGGCTGTCGATCGCCAGAATCGTCACGCCATGGTCGTCGCGCAGGCGCGTGTCGGCAACGCTGCGCCCGACCAGCGGTGCGCCCTCGGGCAACCATACGTGCGCGAGCTGCTGATCGAGCGCGTAGTCGCTGAACAGCTCGAGCCAGTCAGGCCCGGGGCTCACGTGGTCGCCGTGGGGCGTGTCGCGCTCCGGAACCAGCCTGGGGCTGAGCAGCACCATGAACACGATGCCGATCGCGAGCATGACGATGCCCACGGGCGTGAACTCGAAGAACCCGAACGGTTCGAGCCCCGCCTGCGCGAGCGTGTTGCTCGCAATCAGGTTTGGCGGCGTGCCGATCAGGGTCTGCATGCCACCCAGCAGCGACGCGAAAGCGAGCGGAATGAGCAGTCGAGACGGACTGATGCCGCGGCTGCGCGCGATCGCGATCACCACCGGCAGCATCACCGCGACCGTGCCGGTGGAGCTCAGAAACGCCGACAGGAACGCGGTGACCAGCATGATCACGGCGACCAGCCGCGCCGGACTCTGGCCGGCGATACGTTCCACCCAGCGGCCCATCGCGTCGGCGACGCCGGTGTTGAACAGACCCGCGCCGACGACGAACAACCCCGCGATCATCAGGACCACGGGTTCCGAAAAGCCCGCGATCGCCTCGCTCGTGGACACCACGCCGGTGAGCGCGAGCGCGAGCAGCGCCATCAGCGCCACCACGTCCAGGCGCAGGCGGTCGCTGACGAACAGCGCCAGCGTCACCGCCAGCACGGCGAGGACGATGAGAAGGTCGGCATTCAACAGGTGCGCACTCCCACGGACTCCGGGACGGAGACACCTCGACGGAGCATGTTATCGAAGCCCGGCTTGCCGTTGGAGCCTGACCAGGCCAGGCAGCGACGCGACGGTCAGTTGTAGGTCAGCCGCGAGGATTTACCCCCGAACACCCGGTAGGCGAAGATCGAATACCCGATGATCATCGGCAGTACGAACATCGTACCGACGAGAATAATCATCAGTGATTCGGGCGCCGCGGCGGCGTCCCAGATCGTGATCTGCTCGACGACGAGGTACGGGAACAGGCTGTAGGCCAGGCCGTAGAACGCAAGCAGGAATATGCCGATGGTCGTGATGAACGGTACGCGCACACCGTATTCGTTGCCGGCCGACAGACGCACCGGCAGACGCCGGAGACTGCGCTCGAGGACCAGGAACAGCGTGATCGTGGCCAGCGGGACCGGCGCGAGCAGCACCAGGTAAGGCAGTGAAAACCACTTGTCGAAGATGCGATCGGAGAGCAGAGGCGTGGCAACCGAGATCGCGGCGACACCCAGCGCGGTCAATAGCAGCGCCCTGCGCGCCCAGCCCACCGCGCGAAGCTGAAGTTCGCCGTCGGTCTTGATGATCAGCCAGGTCGCGCCCATCAGCACGTATCCCGCGGCGAGGCAGCCGGCGATCAGCAGCGCGAACAGATGCACGCCGGCGCCGGTCGCGAACCCCATCACGAGCAGCCCCAGCATGAAGCCCTGAGCGAGCGAAGCGATCAGCGAGCCGGCGAAGAACGCCCGGTCCCAGGCCTTGCGGTGGTGGGCCTTGGCCTTGATGCGGAATTCGAACGCGACCCCCCGCAGCGTCAGCCCGACGAGCATCAGCGCGACTGGGAGGTACAGCGCGCCGAGGATCACGCCGTGGGCCAGCGGAAAAGCGACGAGCAGCACACCGACGCCGAGCACCAGCCAGGTCTCGTTGGCGTCCCAGAACGGGCCGATCGAGGCGACCATGAGATCCTGCTGCTCGGCGTCGCCGAGCGGAAAGAGGATGCCGACACCGAGGTCGAAGCCGTCGAGCACCACGTAGGCGAGCATCGACACGCCCATGATGGCCAGAAAGGCCACCGGCAGCCAGCCGGCCGGTGTCGCCAGCTCAGGCATGGGAGACACCCTCGTTTGCCGGCCCGGGCAGTCGGGTGTCGCGCGGCTGGCGAAAGCCCTCGAAATCGGGGGCATCGTCGCGGGCACCGAAGGGCCTGGCGTCCTTGTCCCGGCGCGCAAGATGGAAGACGACGCTCACGTACGCGACCGTGAGGAGCACGTAAATGCACAGGTAGATTGAAAGGCTGACACCGATCAACGACGCGGGCACGTCGCCGACCGCGTCGGCCGTGGTGAGCACACCATGCACCAGCCATGGCTGGCGGCCGATTTCGGTCGTGTACCACCCCGCGAGCACCGCAATCCAGCCGGAGAAACTCATCGCGATCAGGCCTCGCAGCATCCAGGAGGCGGGCATGCCACGGCGACGCCACTGCCACAGCGCGAGCCAGCTTGCGATCCACATCAGAAGACCCACCCCGACCATGATCCGAAACGACCAGAACACTGGGGCCACCGGCGGGTGCTCGCCGATAAAGTCATTCAGGCCCGGGAGTTCACCGTCGGGGTCGTGCGTGAGGATCAGCGAGGCGAGCTTCGGGACCGCGACCGCGAGACGCGTCTCGCGCGCCTCCTCGTCCGGCAGGCCGAACAGCGTCAGCGGGGCGCCCCGCTGGGTTTCCCAGATGCCTTCGATCGCGGCGACCTTTGCAGGCTGGTGCTCGAGGGAGTTCAGGCCGTGCAGATCGCCGACGAGCACCTGCACCGGCATCAGGCAGGCTCCCATGATCAGGCCTGTGCGCAGCGTCAGCCGCACCTGCGCGCCGCGGTCGCCGCGATACCAGCGGTAAGCGGACAGGCCCGCCATCAGGAACGCGACCGTCAGGAACGACGCAAGCATCATGTGGGCGAAGCGGTAGGGCATCGAGGGATTGAACACGATGTCCCACCAGCTCGTGGCATAGGCGACACCGTCGCGCATCTCGAACCCTGACGGCGTGTGCATCCACGAGTTCAGGACGAGGATCCAGAAAGCCGAGAGCGTAGTGCCCACGGCCACCAGCACGGTGGCCAGCATGTGTACGCGCTCGCTGACCCGACGATAGCCGAACAGCATGATGCCGAGGAACGCGGCCTCGAGGAAAAACGCGGTTATGATCTCGTAGGCAAGCAGCGGTCCGGCAATGTTGCCCACCGCGTTCATGAAGCCCGGCCAGTTGGTGCCGAACTGGAAGCTCATGGTGATGCCGCTGACCACGCCAAGCGCGAAACTCAACGCGAACACTTTGACCCAGAAGCCGTAAGAGTTCATCCACGCGGCGTCGCCGGTGCGCCGCGCCTGCCACTTGAAGTACACGAGCACCCACGCGAGCCCCATCGTGATCGTGGGGAAAAGGATATGAAAGCTGATGTTTGCCGCGAACTGGATGCGCGCGAGCATCAACGGGTCCATGGCGGTGTCCATCAGGTCTCCTCGGCGTCCCGCCTTCCGCGACGACGAACTCTGCCGGCCGAAGCGCGCAATCGGTCCTTTGCTTCCAGCAGTTTCGCGACCCGGCTGCCCATCCTGATCAACCGGGCCAGCGTGTCCGGCGGCAGCCGGTTCATCTCGTTGAACCAGGTCGTCAACTGGTCCATCAGTTCATACATTTCGCGCATGCGCGCCTGCGCGTGTGCCTCTTCCGCCGAGCCGGGCGTCTCGAGCAGCGCCTCGCGCAGCATCGAGAGCGTGGGCTCGATCTCGCGGCGCTGACGCTCCTCGGCGAGCGTGCTGAAGATGTGCCACACGTCCTGTGGCGCCGAGAAGTACTCGCGCCGGTCGCCCGGGTGATGCTCGAGGCGCACCAGCCGCCACGCCTGCAGCTCGCGCAGGCCCATGCTGACGTTCGAGCGCGAGATCCCGAGCTTGGCCGTGATGTCGTCGGCATTAAGCGGCCGCGGCGACACGTAAAGCAGCGCGTACATCTGCCCGAGCGTGCGGTTCAGGCCCCAGCGGCTGCCCATTTCGCCGAAATGCAGCACGAAACCCTGGACGAGCGGCGGCAGTTTCATGGTTATGGGATTTCAGAAATTTCTGAAAGTTCCGTAATTCTAGCATTGACGATGCCGCCGGAGACACGAGTTGCGGGCGCGCGCCAGGCGTCCGGCACGCAGACACTTACCGGCGCGACAGGGCGAAAGTCGTGCACGGCACGGCCGCACGCTTGCGCGCATGGTAATGACACCGTTTTTCGCGCCACCGCCGTACAATGGATTCGATCCCTGCTGCACGGAGCGCCCCGATGCCATCCTTCGACGTCGTGTCCGAAGTCGACATACACGAGGTTACCAACGCGGTCGACCAGGCCAACCGCGAGGTCGGCACCCGCTTCGACTTCAAGGGCACTGACGCGCGTTTCGAGCTCGAGGAACAGAAAATCACGCTGCACGCGCAGGCAGATTTCCAGCTCCAGCAGATGCTCGACATCCTGTTGCCGAGGCTCGCCAAGCGCGGCGTGGACGTGAACTGTCTGGACCTCACCGGCGAGCCGGTGACCTCCGGCCAGCGCGTCTACCAGGTCGTGGCGATCCGCTCGGGCATAGACCGTGAGCTTGCGTCGAAGATCGTCAAGCTCGTGAAGGGGTCCAAGCTGAAGGTGCAGACCGCGATCCAAGGCGACCAGCTGCGCGTGACCGGCAAGAAGCGCGATGAACTGCAGCAGGTCATCGCGCTGCTCAAGGACGCCGACCTCGACCTGCCGCTGCAATACCAGAACTTCCGCGACTGAACGGGGCCCGCGGCGCGGCCGTCGGGCCGGCGCGGATCCCTGGAGGCGTTCACATGAGCGTACAGCGACGCGAACGCGTGGTGTTCGACGCGAAGGACCAGTCGCTGCGCCAGGACGTGCACGTGCTCGGCACGCTGGTCGGCGACCTGGTGCGCGAACAGGGCGGACAGTCGCTGTACGAACTCGTGGAAACCGCGCGCCGCGCGGCGATCGGCCGGCGCGAGTCCGAGGAGGGCGCCGAGGCGCGGCTGCTCGGACTCGTTGATGCGATGAAGCCCGATACTGCCCGCGAGTTCATCCGTGCGTTCTCCACGTATTTCCAGATGGTGAACACCGCCGAAAAGGTGCACCGCATCCGCCGTCGACGCGAGTATCTCGCCGACCCCGACAGCACGCAGCCCGGCAGCTTCGAAAACACGCTGCGCGCGCTGCGCGAACAGGGCCACGACCTGAAGACGCTCGCCGAGCAGATGGGACGCATGCGCATCGAGCCGGTGTTCACCGCGCACCCCACCGAACCGACGCGGCGCACTATCCTGCGCAAGCAGCAGCAGATCGTGCGCCGCATGGTCGAGCTGCTCGACCCTTCACTGACGCGCTACGAACAGCGCGTCGCGATGGAGCGGATCCGGCTCGAAATCACCACCGGCTGGCAGACCGAGGAACACCCCAACGAGCGGATGACCGTCGCCGACGAACTAGAGCACGTGCTGTTTTTCTTCACCGACGTCCTCTACCACATGATTCCGCCGTTCTACGAGGCGCTGGAACATACCGCCGCGGAAGTCTTCGACGCCGACGAGATCCACGTGCCCGGGTTCGTGCGGTTCGCATCGTGGGTCGGCGGCGACATGGACGGCAACCCCGAGGTCAACGCCAAGAGCGTGCGCAACACGCTCGCACGCCAGCGCGGGCTGATCCTGAATCTGTACTACCAGGAGTGTGCATCGCTGGCACGCAAGCTCAGCCAGACGCGCGGTCGCATCGGTGTCATGCCCGAGATCCCCGAACGCAGTGAACGCTACGCGGGTCATTTCCCCGACGCGATGCACTCGGTGCCGGCGCGCCACCGCGACATGCCCTACCGGGTGTTCCTGCGCCTGGTCATGGCGCGGCTGCAGTCGACCTACGACGACGACACCTACCCCTACGAGGGCCCCGACGAGCTGCTCGAAGACCTGCGCCTGGTCGAGCAGAGCCTGCGCGAACACAAGGGCCTGCATGCCGGCGTGTTCCCCGTGAGCCGGCTGATCCGCCGCGTCGAGACCTTCGGCTTCCACATGGCGACGCTGGACATCCGCCAGGACTCCGAGGTGCACCGCGCAGTGATCGGCGAAGGGCTCGCCGACCCGCAATGGGCCGAGCACACCAGCGAGGAACGCACGCGCCGGCTGGTCGCCGCACTTGCCGAGCGCGAGCTCCCGCGCAGCGACCTGTCGTCCAACGCACGCAAGACGCTCAGCGTGTTCCAGGCGATCGCCTACTGCCGGCGGCGCTATGGACGCGATGCGGTCGGGCCCTACATCGTCAGCATGACCCACGACGTCGACGACATCCTGTCTATCCTGCTGCTCGCACGCTGGGGCGAGCTGGGACGGCGATCGGGCGCGGTTCCGCTTGACGTCGTACCGCTGTTCGAGACTGTTACCGACCTCGAACGCGCGCCCGATATCATGAACCGGCTGCTGTCACTCGATGCGTACCGCGACCACCTCGCACAGCGCTCGGACGCGCAGATGGTCATGGTCGGCTATTCCGACAGCAACAAGGACGCGGGCCTCGCCGCAGCGCGCTACAGCCTGCATCACGCGCAGCAGGCGCTGCTTGAGGTCACCAGCCAGCACGGGGTCGAACTCACGATCTTCCACGGCCAGGGCGGCACGGTCAGCCGCGGCGGCGGACGCACGCACGCGGCGGTGCTCGCGACGCCGCCGGGCGCGGTCCGCGGGCAGCTGCGCGTGACCGAGCAGGGCGAGATGGTCAACCAGAAATACGGCCTGCGCGTGATTGCGATGCGCACGCTCGAGCAGACGTGGAGCGCGGTGCTCGGCAACGAACTCGAACCGCGCGAGGCGTCACCCAAGGAGCCCCGATGGGACGAGGTCATGGCCGCACTCGCCCGTGCGTCCAGCGAACGCTATCGCAAGCTCGTCTACGGCGACCCGCGCTTCGCCGACTACTTCCGCGCAGCAACGCCGGTCGATGTGATCGAGCGCATGCGCATCGGCTCGAGGCCACCGACACGGCGCGGCGCGGCGAGCATCGAGAACCTGCGCGCGATCCCCTGGGTGTTCTCATGGTCGCAGTCGCGGTTCATGCTGCCCGGCTGGTTCGGCCTTGGCACCGGGCTGAGCGCGACCGCGTCACAGCACGGAGAGGACGTACTGCGCGAGATGGCCAACGACTGGTACCTGCTGGCGACACTGCTCGACGACGTGGAAACCGTGCTCGCGAAGGCCGACATCGACATCGCCCGGCGTTACTCGGAACTCGGGGGCGACCTGCACGACCGGTTCTTCCCGATCGTGCGCCAGGAATTCGAACTGACCAAGCAGTGGCTGCTCAAGCTGCGCGGGCAGGAACGCCTGCTCGAACGCGATGCGACGCTGCGACGCGCGATCCGGCTGCGCAACCCCTACATGGACCCGATGAGCTTCCTGCAGGTCGACCTCCTCGACCGCTGGCGCGCGTCGGAGCGCGAGGACGAGGCGATGTTCCGGGCGCTGATGGCCTCGGTGAACGGCATCGCACACGGCCTGCAGAACACCGGCTGAATGGCGTCAGCGCCGGGTGCGCACCGGCGGCAGCCAGCGGATCACGCGGGCCTCCAGGTGCTCGACCGAGTCATCGGTGGTAGGCGTCACGCGCCCGCGCACGGAGATGCCCGCGCGATGCACGCTCGCCGGATCTCCCGAAACCAGCGGATGCCACCAGGCCAGGTCGCGTCCCTCGGCAAGGCGACGGTATGCGCAGGTGCGCGGCAGCCATGCCAGCGCCGACAGGTCGTCGGGTCGAAGAACCACGCAGTCCGGAACGCGCTGGGTGCGGTTCGCGTAGTCGCTGCAGCGGCAGGTGTCGGCATCGAACAGCCGGCACGCGGCACTCGTGTAGTGGACGGTGCCGGTGTCCTCGTCTTCGAGCTTGTGCAGGCAGCAGCGCCCGCAGCCGTCGCAGAGCGCTTCCCACTCGGCATCGTTCATCTCGGCGAGCGGCTTGCGCTCCCAGAAGGGGGCTGAAGAATCGCTCACCTCGGTCTCCGCTCATGAACTGGGCAGACGCCGCCACCATGCGATAATCGTCGCATGAGTAACGCGACTTTTCTGGATTTTGGCACGGTTGGCCCGGGAGACATTGACCCGCAGCCGCTGGATGACGTCCTGCCGGGGATCGAGGTCTTCGACGCGACGACCGACGATGAGCTGCCGGCACGGCTGGCCGGGCGCGAGTTCGTGCTGATGAACAAGGTCCGGCTGGGCCCCGCGGAGATGGACGCCGCGGGCCGGCTGCGGTTCATCGGGCTCACCGCCACCGGCACCGACAATGTCGACCTTGATGCCGCGCGCGAACGCGGCATCGCCGTGTGCAACATCCGTGACTACTGCACGCAGTCGGTCGCGCAGCACGCGCTGGCGCTGATGCTCACGCTGACGCAGCAGCTCGTCGGCTATCGCCACCAGGCGATGTCGGGCGCATGGGGCGCATCGGGCCAGTTCTGCATGCTCGACTACCCGGTGCGCGAACTCAGCGGGTGCCGGCTCGGCATCATCGGCTGGGGCAACCTGGGTCGAGCGACGGCACGTTTCGCCGAGGCGATCGGCATGACGATCATGGTCGCGCAGCGCCCCGGCAGCGCGGGCCCCGCGCCCGAGGGGCGCGTCGCGCTCGACACGCTGCTCGCCGAGGCCGACATCATCAGCCTCCACTGTCCGCTCACCGCCGACACCCACCACCTCATCGGCGCGCGTGAACTCGAACTGATGCGTGACGATGCGCTGCTCATCAATACCGCCCGTGGCGCGCTGGTCGACACCGCGGCGCTGGCCGACGCGCTGCGCGCCGGCGGCATCGGCGGGGCCGGCATCGACGTACTGGAGCAGGAACCCCCCGTGGATGGTGACCCGCTGATCGGGCTCGAACAGTCGAACCTGATCGTCACGCCACACGTCGCCTGGGCGGCGCGCGAGGCGCGCCAACGCGGGATCGCCCAGACCGCGGACTGCGTGCGCGCGTTCCTGGCCGGCGAACTGCTCAATCGCGTGGACTGAACGTGCCCGTCGCGGTCACGGATGACCGCCTGGAGAGCGACAATGAAGACGCTGGTGCTGTGGTTCCGCCGTGACCTGCGCCTGACCGACAACCCGGCGCTGCAGGCGGCACTCGCAGCCGCCGAGCGCATCATCCCCGTCTACATCGACACCCGCGCCGAAGAAGGCGACTGGACACCGGGCGAGGCGAGCAACTGGTGGCTGCATCACAGCCTGGCCGCGCTCGCGGCCGGGCTCGGCGAGCGCGGGAGCCGGCTCGTGATCCGCCGCGGCCCCGCGGCGCGCGAACTCACCGCGCTGCTCGAGGATACCGGTGCCGACGGCGTGTACTGGAACCGGCTCTACGACCCCGAAACCGTCGCGCGCGACCGCGAACTCAAGCGCGCGCTGCGCGACTCCGGTCATCACGCGCAGAGCTTCCGCGCCGCGCTGATGGTCGAGCCGTGGGAAGTCGAGACCGGCGAAGGCCGCCCCTACCGCGTGTTCAGCCCGTTCTGGCGCAACGCCAGGCGCCGCCTGCACCTCGATACGCCGGCGCTGCCACCGGACCGCGTCCCCGGCCCGGCCGACTGGCCCGTGTCGCTCGAACTCGACGCGCTCGACCTGTTGCCGAGGCTCGACTGGGCCGACGGCTTTGCCGAGCACTGGACGCCGGGCGAAGGCGGCGCGCAGGCGCGACTCGAGCACACGCTGGAGGCCAGCGTCGACGGTTACGCGCGCACGCGTGAACTGCCGGCGGTCGACGGCACCTCCGGCCTGTCGCCGCACCTGCATTTCGGTGAAGTGTCGCCGTGGCTGGTGTACCAGGCCGTCGGTGCGCTCGAGCCCCACCACGCCGATGACGTCGAGGCGCTGCAGCGCGAGCTCGGCTGGCGCGAGTTCGCCCACCACGTGCTGTTCCATTTTCCGCATACCCCCGATGCGCCGCTCAACGCGGACTTCGCCGACTTCCCCTGGCGCGACGGTCACGAACAACTGTCCCGTGCATGGGCGCGTGGCCACACCGGGTTTCCGATCGTTGACGCCGGCATGCGCCAGCTCTGGTCGACCGGCTGGATGCACAACCGCGTGCGGATGATCGTCGCGTCGCTGCTGACGAAGAACATCCGCGCGCCATGGCTGTACGGCGCACGCTGGTTCTGGGACACGCTGGTCGACGCCGACCTCGCGAGCAACACGCTCGGCTGGCAGTGGGCCGGCGGCTGCGGCGCCGACGCCGCGCCGTACTTTCGCATCTTCAACCCGGTACGGCAGGGCGAGCGGTTCGACCCGGAGGGTGAGTACGTGCGGCGCTGGGTGCCGGAGCTCGCGCGGATGCCGGCGCGCTGGATTCACCAGCCGTGGGCTGCGCCTGCGCAGGCCCTGGAGAAAGCAGGTGTCCGGCTGGGCCGCGACTATCCCGAACCCATTGTCGACCTCAAGCGCTCTCGGGAAGAGGCGCTCGCCGCGCTGAAGCAGCTGCGCGCCGGGTAGCACCGGCCCACGTCGGTGCGTCGATCAAGACCGCCATTGATCGGCAACGCGACTGCAACATTCCCTGGGGCCCCGAAGGCGCCGTCGGGGTGGCGCACCGCCTTTGCTATACTCGACCACGTGCCGGGTCGAGTACGAGGCTCTCACGATGGACGAACCGTCGATCACCCGGCTTCTGGAGAACTGGCGAGCCGGCGACGAAGACGCGTTCGCGGCGCTCGTGCCGATCGTCTACCAGACCCTGCGGCAACTCGCAGCACGTCAGCTTGGCAGCGAGTCCCCCGGCCATACCTGGCAGCCCACCGATCTCGTTCACGAAGCCTTCCTGCAGATCGCCGCTGCCGACGTCGACTGGAACGGTCGTGCTCATTTCTATGCGGTCGCCGCGCAGCAGATGCGCCGTCTGCTGATCGATCACGCGCGCGGCAAACAACGGGCCAAGCGCGGCGGCGATCGCATCCGCGCCACCCTGGTCGAAGACGCGGTACCGGCCGAAGGCGCGAACCTCGACCTCCTGGACCTCGATAAGGCGCTGGACGCGCTGGCACGCCAGGATGCGCGCAAGGCCGAAATCATCGAGCTGCACGTTTTCGGTGGTCTCAGCTACCAGGAGATGGCGCAGCTGTTCGACATCTCTGCAGCCACGGTCAAGCGCGACCTGCGCTTCGCCAAGGCCTGGCTGACGCGCGAACTGCATGCTGGCGAAGACAAAGAACCGGTATGACGAGCGATCCTGACCGGTGGCGACGCCTCGAGGCGCTGTTCGAACAGGCCCTCGCGCAGCCCGATAGCGAGCGCACCGCGTGGATCGCGAAAGCCGCGGATGCCGACGCCGCACTGCGCAGGGAACTCGAACAGCTCGTCGCCGCCGACGCAGCCCACGGCGCCGTCGACCGGGCCGTGGCCAGCGCGGCGCACGGGCTGCTTGGCCTGCAATTCGATTCGACGGAGAATTCCCTCACTGGTCGCCACTTCGGCCCCTACCGCATCGTGCGCGAGCTCGGCCGCGGCGGCATGGGTCGGGTCTATCTCGCCGAGCGGGACGATGCGCAGTATCGCGGCCAGGTGGCGATCAAGCTGTTGCCCGGCAGCGCCAGCGCCGGCCTCCAGGAGCGCTTTCGCACCGAGCGGCAGCTGCAGGCCGACCTGCAGCATCCCGGCATCGCGCGGCTGCTCGATGCCGGCACCGGCGAGGAAGGCGAAGCCTACCTCGTCCTTGAATACGTAGACGGCCAGCCCATCGACGTGTACTGCCGCGAGCATCGCCTGTCGGTGGCGGCGCGGGTGCGCCTGGTCGCCGAGCTCTGCGACGCCGTGCAGTTCGCTCACCGCAATCTCGTCGTGCACCGCGACATCAAGCCGTCGAACGTACTGGTGACAGCAGACGGCACACCCAAGCTGCTCGACTTCGGTATCGCCAAGCTGATCGATCCCGACCGTGCCAATGCGCTGGCCCTCCACCAGACCGCCGAGCTTTCGCGCATCCTCACGCTCGAGACGGCAAGCCCCGAGCAGCTGCGCGGCGAGCCGGCGACCACCGCCACCGACGTCTACGCACTGGGTGCGCTGCTCTACCGCCTGCTCACCGGTCGCGGCGCGCACTCGGCCGAGGCCACCGACCCGGTCACGCTGTCGCGCGCGATCCTCGTCAACGAACCGCAGCGACCGTCGCAGGCGGTGCTCGCGCCGCCGCCCGCGAATCGCGACGCCGACGCGCATGCAGGCAACGGCGACGCCGGCGCACCTGCCGGGGCCGGCGAAGACGTCATTCATCTCGCCGCCGAGCTGCGCACGACACCCGAGAAGCTGTCACGCGCACTGCGTGGCGACCTCGACACCATCCTGCTCAAGGCCCTGCGCAAGGAACCCGCGCGCCGCTATGCCAGCGCCGCCGAGCTGGCCGATGATCTTGGCCGCCACCTGCAGCGCCGGCCCGTGCTCGCGCGCGGGGATTCCGCCAGTTACCTGCTGCGACGGTTTCTGGCGCGTCACAGCAAGGCCGTCGCCGGCACGGCCGCCGCCGTGGTGGCGATGATCGCTCTGGTCGGCTTCTATACCGCGGAGCTTGCCAGTGAGCGGGATCGTGCGCAGCGCGAAGCGCAACGCGCTGAAGCCGTCTCGGTCTTCCTCACCGATCTGTTCGAGGGCGCGACGCCTGAGCGCAACCTTGGTGAGCTGGTCAGCGCCCGCGAGCTGCTCGATCTTGGTGCGGCACGCATCGAGCAGGAGCTCGCCAGCGAACCCACCGTGCAGGCGGAATTGATGCGGGTGATCGGTTCGGCCTATGCGGCGCTGGGTCTGATCGATCCGGCCACGGACCTGCTCGATCAGGCGCTGGCCGTGCGCGAAAACCTGGGCGGACCAGCCGATCGGCTGCTGGGCGATGTGCTGTATGCGCTGGGCAATCTGCGCGCCTCGCAGGGACGCTACGAGGAAGGCGAGGCACTGCTTTCACGGACTCTGGCCATACGTCTGGCGCTGCGCGGCGAAGTGCATCACGACATCGTCACGACCCATCTGGGGTTCGCCGCGCTGCACGAGGGCCAGTTGGCCTTCGACGAAGCGGAGACGCATATCGAGGCGGCGGAGGCCGTGCTCGCTGCGCTGCCTTCGCCCGATCCTGAGCTGGTCATTTCGACACGCCTGTGGCGCGCGCATCTCGACCGTCGTCGTGGCCACCTCGACCAATCCATCACCGGCTATCGCGAGGCGCTCGCGCTGCGCACAGAGGTCTTCGGCGTCGATCACCCCGCCACGCTGAGCAACAGCTCTTCGCTGGCGCAGGAACTGACCGATGCAGCGCGCTTCGCCGAAGCCGGGGAGATCCACCGCGGTGTGCTCGAAGCACGGCGCAGGGTGCTGCCAGAGGGCCACCCGGCGATCGCCATCACGCTCTCGTCGCTGGCGACGGTGCTGAAGCTGCAGGGTCTCCCGGAGGAAGCCGAACCCCTCGAGGCCGAGGCGCTGGCGATTCAACGTGCCGCCCACCAGGACGACCATCCCCAGATCGCCGTCGCGCTGAACAACCTGGCGAACCTGCGTCACGACCTCAATGACCTCGATGGCGCGTTTGCCCTGCACCAGGAATCGCTGGCGATGAATCGGCGCCTGAACGGCGACGACCATCCCGTCCTCGCCCACAACTACACCAACCTCGCCGCGCTGGAGTTCGAGCGCGGGCACTACACGGAAGCCCTGTCGCTGTACCGCCGCACGCTGGCGCTGGCCCGCCCCGCGTTCGGCGACGAAAGCCCGTTCGTAAGCCACACGATACATGGCATCGGCAACACGCTGCTGCGCCTCGACCGGTTCGAGGAGTCCGAGACCACATTGCGCGAAGCGCTGGCGCTGTCGAGCCGGTCGCCGGGACCCGAGCATCCGCAGACGGCGCAGTTGCAGCGCGACCTGGGCATCGCACTGGCACGCCAGGACCGCTGCGACGAGGCCGAAGACCTGCTGCGCCATGCGCTCCTGCGGCTCGATGAAGCCATGCCGGGCAATCCGTGGCAGGTCGCGCTCACGCGCGCGAGCCTCGGCGGCTGTCTGCTCGAGCTCGATCAGCGTCAGGACGGCGAGCCGCTGCTGTGGGCCGGATACGAGCGTCTGGTCGAGCTGCGCGGCGCCGAACATACCCTGGCCCGCCTGGTCCGCACCCTCTGGCCGGAGGCTCGCCGCCGCATGGAGTGACCCGAATCCGGTGCGAATGTCGCTTTCCAGACATGAAGACCCAAGCACAGTCCGGGGAGCAGCTCATGCGCACGACAGGTCCGTACAACCGCGCCGATACGCGCGGACTCATGTGGGTGCTTGCCATCCTCGGGGCCCTCCTCGCAGGCTGCGCCACGCCGGACGGGGGCTTTCGCCTGAACCCGGGGGCCTATACCGAGAACTACATCGAACTCGTCAGCACCGATGCGCCGTTCCTCGAACATCCTACCGGGGCGGTCCCCGACAGGCTGCCTCCGACCCGGCTCAGGGCCGGCTACGTCCCGCTGCTGGTCGACACCGACGACATGGACCGGAAGACGCTGGAGCTGCGCGAGCAGGGCTACGTCATGATCGGCTACGCCGCGCTGAACACCCGCGAATCGGGCGACAAGGCCTGCGACAGAGCCATGATGACGAAGCGGGAATTCGACGCCTGCCGTTTCTGGACCGGCATCAGCGGCCACAACCCCGACGCCGATCCGCTCGGCGATCCGCGCGATGCGGCCGTGGCGCTGAATGCGAGCAAGGTCGTCGTGCAGCGCAACTATGCCTTCAGCCGCCGCGAAATCCAGGCGCATCGCGTCGTGACCGCCGACGGCACCGATACCGCCGTATCCCGCGGCGGAGCTTCGTCTCGGTCGCAGGCGGCGCATGCGGGCACGTCTTCAACACGCGGCTCATCGAACACCAGGGGCTCGCATGAATCGGGCACGGTGGGCGCCAGCGGGGGTGTGGGCGTCTTCGGTCCGTACGGCGAAGCGCATGGCAGCTACACGACGGGCAGTTACAACGAGAACACGGGCTTCGGCAGCGTCACGAATGACAGCTCGCGCTCGAGCGCCGCCAGTAGCGAAAGTTTCGGCAGCTCGACGGAGTCGCGCTCGCAGCACTGGGCCACCGCGCTCGTGGAAAACACCGTCGACCACTACGACTACATTGCGACGTTCTGGAAGAGGGCCCGGCCGGACGACATGATCCTGGGCGCGTTTACCGATCCGCTGCCCCGCGACCTGTGGCCGGTGATCGGGACCCGCTCGGCACGCGTCGTGAATGCCGTCATCGGCAACACGCCCGCCTATTACGCCGAACTCTGGGAAGGCGACATCCTCGTCGCAATCAATGGCGACAGAATCATGGGCCAACAGGGGTTGGACGAAACTCTCGCCCGGTATGCCGGCCAGGATGTCACGCTGACCATTTTCCGCGATGACGACTTCTACGAAGTCGCCGTGCTCCTGAACAACGGCGCGTCCCACTACGCCAACCGCTAGAGGCGAAAAGACTATGAATATCCAACATCCTGTAATGGCGACCCTCATCGCCGCCGCCGTCGCCCTGGCGTTCGCCGCAACAGCCGACGCCAACGGTCCGCGCGGCAACCCTGGCGCGAAACTCGTTACTGCCGCCGCGTCCGCTCCTGCGCCGCGAAGAGCCGCTCCGGCGCAGCGCACGAGGTCCGGTGCGGCGCAGGGCACGAGGTCCGGTGCCGCGCAGGGCACGAGACCCGGTGCGGCGCAGCACACGCGACCCGGTGCCGATCCGACAGCGCGACCCGGAACGCCGGGCGCCGCGAATCCCGGGCAACAGCCAGGACCCGGCATGATGCACGTCAAGCCGGGCAACAATCCCAATGCCCGCGTGACCTTCAACGTCCCGGCCACCCCGGGACAGGCTGGCGCACCGCGCACGACCGCAGGTTCGGCGACAGGGACGCGGCCCAATACGGCGCCGCGCACCAATCCAGGTTCTGCAACCACGGTGCGTCCCAACACGGCGCAGCCCGGGGCCCCGGCGGCCGGTACCCGTGGCGCGGCTCGCAATACACGCCGCGACGCCGGGACGTGGACGCCGTACACGACCGCGGACTCGGCGACCGCGACGCGGCCCAATACGGCGCCGCGCACCAATCCAGGTTCTGCAACCACGGTGCGTCCCAACACGGCGCAGCCCGGGGTCCCGGCGGCCGGTACCAGTGGCGCGGCTCGCAGTACGCGCCGCGACGCCGGGACGTGGAGGCCGTACACGACCGCGGACTCGGCGACCGCGACACGGCCCAATACGGCGCCGCGCACGTCGGCGGTGCCCCAGCCGAACATTCAGCAGGTGAAATCGTCGAGGAATGCGCGAGGCGACGGGCGCGTCAGCACCATGGGCCAGGGGCCGAAGCCCGCACCTGACAACGCGCGGCAACTGGCCGACTACATGATGATCGAATCGACCCTGCAACAGCAGCGCGGTCCGAAGAAGCCGAAAGATTAGTCAGCCACTTTGTGCGTAGCCCGTCACATCGGCGGGAACCAACTGACCGTATCGTCATGGGGCAGATCGATCGCAATACTGTTGATCGATGTCGATCACTTCAAGTATTTCAACGACAACTACGGCCACCAGGCTGGCGATCGGGCGTTAAAGGAGATTGCGCGAACTCTCAGGTAGCAGACGTTGTTCATGCCCATGACCGCAGCCGCGGCGCGTGCCCCCCGGCGCTGCTCGTCCGGCCCCGCCGCGCAGGTGATGGCCGTCAGTCATGGTAATGCTCCTGGCCATTGATCAGCCTCTGGAGAGTGAAAGGTTCCGGGATGAGGGTTCCGGCGTCAGTTCATCGGCGGAAGAAGAGTCCGCTCAGCAGGCCCGTCGCCTGGAACGCGTAGCCGAGGGCTTTACGGATTCGTCAGCAGTCGCTTGGCATCGATGCGGCGAATGTCTACGACCAGCGTTCTAAGCAGGGCCTCAGACTCGTGGGGATCCCGCTTGCGCGTCGTAGTAGGGCTCGACACTGCTGTTCCACCCTGCATCAGCCATGTTCGGCCAATTGACCTTGTCGAAGCCCGGTGCCTTGTTCGGGCGCTCGGCATCGACGTCGAGCAGGAAGCGCTTGTTCTCCTTGTCCTGCTTGAACTCTTTCCACGGAACAACAGGTAGGCTTCCTACACGCTTGCGAGCCGATCAGGAAGGTAGGTATCCACCGACCAAGGGGAGGCCTTCACCGAGGCAACGACATTTTTTCGCCCAGCAGGGTCTGGAGGCCGCCGGCGTCGGGCCAGCGTCGATCAACGGCTTGCCGGCCGTGCAAGGGCGTTTTCAGGTGCAACTCCAGGACTATCGCATTGGCGGTATGGCGCCTTTGTCGCCCTCGGTGACAATACCTACCGCCCGCTGGCGTTTGCTGCCGACCAGATGTTCATCGGCTATGCACCAGTCTTCGAGTGGGCCATCAGCAGCTTTGCCAGGCTCACGGATCCCAAGGCTCTGGCAACGCAACCCCATCGTCTTTCCATCGTACGAGTCCGCCGGCCAATGACATTGGTCTCGTTCGCTTCCGAATTCCCATCCGTGATCGACATCGAACATCTGGCCCTGATCAACCAGCTTTCCGGTCCAGACGCGTCCATCCCGGCCGGCACACCGGTGAAGCGGGCGGTTCAGGGGCAACAGCTCTAAGCATGGCCGCCGAACATTCGCCCGACCGGCGTCTTCTAGCATGGCATCCGTCATCCGTACCCTACCGTACGGAACTGGCGCCGTTTCGATGCTTACATGTCCCGGCACCATTGAATTGGCAAGGACTCAGTGTAATGACAGCCAACCAGACCATAGGCAGCGCGCTCCTGGTGGCAGCCGCCATCCTCGTGTACTTCGGCTACCAGGCGTCGCAAAGCCTCGGTGAGCAGCTGCACGAAACCTTCACCGGTCGCTTTACCGACTCCACCACGTGGTACTTCGTATTCGGGGCCGTCGCGGCCGTGGCAGGACTACTGGTCATGCGGCGCTGACGTGATTTCCGGGAAACCCCCGTCTTGCTCGTCGCCAGCACGCAGGCACCAGTAACGGCGAATGACTCGAGAGGCTAGCGTTACCATGACCATGGCCAGAAAGAACAGCGTGATCGCGTTCCATGACGACCGGATGCTGGCTCATGCCCCGGACATCGAGGTCCCGTTCCTGCCGGGTCGCATGGATGATCAGATCCGACTGCTGCTCTCCGGACTTGGCGAACCTGGCGTACCCTGGATTTACCCCGAACAACCCGGGCGCCTGGTGGCGATTCAACAGCTGCTGGCACTCCAGCCCGTTCCCGACGTGCAGTTTGAAACCGGCATGGCCGCGACGCGGGAGCAGCTCGCACGCGTTCACGACAGTTCTCACCTGGACAAGCTCTTCCGCCTTCGCGGTGAGAACGCCTGGCTGGATGTGGACACCACGGCCGTGTCCCCCGGCAGTATCGACGCTGCCGAGGTCGCTGCCGGAAGCTCGATCAAGGCGGTGGAAGCGGTCATCCGGGGCCGCGCGGAGAGCGCGTTCGCCCTGGTTCGGCCACCCGGCCATCACGCCGAGTCGGCACGCGCCCGCGGGTTCTGCCTCTTCAACAACGTGGCAGTCGCTGCCGCTCACGCCCGACAGGCGCTCGGCTGCGCGCGTGTGATGATCATCGATTGGGATGCACACCACGGCAATGGGACCCAGGAAATATTCCGGGAGGATCAGGATGTCCTGTTTTTCGACATACATCGCGCAGCGCCCTTCTATCCAGGCTCGGGTCATTTCCTGGAGACCGGCATGCGCGCAGGCCACGGCACCAACATCAACGTCCCCGTTCCCGCCGACGCCGGTGACGCGGCCTATCTCAAAGCGTTCAGGGAAATCCTCGGCCCCGCTGCCGCGTGGTTCAAACCCGATCTGATTCTAGTGTCCGCCGGCTTCGATCCACACTGTCATGATCTGGCGCTCAACGTATCGTATGAAGGATTCGCCGCGATGACCGGGATCATCCAGAGTCTGGCGAAGGAGCACTGCGATGGACGCGCGGTCTTCGTCCTCGAAGGCGGCTACAATCTGATTTCCCTGTCACGCGGTGTCAGGACGGTTCTTCAGGTTCTGACCGGCATCGAGCCGCCGGAACCGGGACTCCTTGGTCTCGCCGAAGTTGCGGCAGCCGTAGCGTTCCACGCCCCGCACTTTACCGACAGTAAATCGATTGTTGGCGGCCGGCCCGCTCCGGAGAACCGGAGCCGGACGCCACCGTCGACCACCTGGCATACATGACCCTGCCGCATGTGGTCGTCCTCGGGTTGCACACCTGTTTGATCTCTATCCTGGCCATCGACGCTTCGGCGGATAGGAAAAATAACAGGTCCATTTCCTGCCGACCTCGAGCATGCCCAGCGGTTCCGCAACGGTCAACCGCAGACTGATGAGATTGCGTACTGCTGCCGCAGTGTGGGCAGAGCGTGATATCGAACTCGAAGACCCGCAGGTTGAATCCCGGCCTTGGAACCAGGGCGGCCAACCGAGCGATGAAGTCCTCAGGGCTAAACAGGACGTGTGGGGCGCCGTCCCGAAACGGGTGCTTGAGCCGGTAGACGACCTGACCGGCACTATCGGTGGAAAGCCGATCGAGACAGATGGCGGGACGGGTGATGTAGCGACACAGTCGCTCAAGGCGATCACGCTCATGGGGCTGACAGGCGACGGCGGCATTGAGCGCGGATAGGGCATTTAAGCGGCCTTGTGTGAGGCGGTGCGGCAGGTTGTGCGGACGAAAGAAGCGTTTCTGGCGAGAAAGCGGCCCCGTCTCGGCCATCCGCCGGCCCCCGCAGTTCGGACAGAAGCCGCGGCTCTTGCAACTGCACGCAACCAGCTTCTCGGCCTGACAGGCGTCGCACTTGACCCGAAGAAAGTCGTGCTCCAGCAGGCCGCACCTGCGATAGGCTTCGCACTCGTCTTCCACGAACTGTGGCAGTGTTCGCCCCTCGGCAGCGCGCCGATCCCGGAGCCGGGGACAGTGGTCGGCCACGAGCCGGTAGAGCAGCGTCGCCTCTGGACGGTGCCGCGAATACCCCGGCGGCGCGATGAAATCTTTCGCCTGCGCAATGTCGCGGTGCGGCGAGCCCATGCCGTGCTTCCCTGCAGTGCCTCGACAGGGCGAGCGTAGAACTCAGCCATGGAATCCGGCAGGCGCCAATATCGATGAAGGGCGCTGATTGCTTATCGTCGATGGCAGCGGGAGCTCCCGGCCGCGGCAGTTGCGTGAGCGCCTCTCCGCTCAGCTTCGCGCATCCATCCACGGATGGCGTTCGGTGTAACCCGCCGCGAATTCGCTGATGCGGTGCCGATACTGCAACGTCTGGTCGATATCGTCGCGCTGAACACGAACGAGTCGGGCACAGCAGGCGCCAGCGCCAGCACACGCGCCGACGCGCAAGTATGCCCGGCAGCCTGGAGCGACCAGCAGCGCGGCAGCGCCCCAGCCGAAGATCCGAAAGCTGAAGTCGGCGAAGAATGCACAAGGCGACGGGCGGGTCAGCACCATGGGCCAGGAGCCGAAACCCGCGCCCGACAACGCGCGGCAACTGGCCGACTACATGATGATGGAATTGACCCTGCAACAGCAGCGCGCTCCGAAGACGCCGAAAGAATAGTCGGTAACTTTGTGCGTAACCCGTCACGTCGGCGGGAACCAACCGAGCGTATCGCCAAGGCAAGGTCACGCGTCGGCATACCAATCCTGGTGCCTGTCGCACGTCACCGGACGCAGCCGCCGCGTACGGCCAGCCCGAGCTGTTGATGCTCCTGCCGTTCATGGTGCCGCGTTCCCCGTTATTCCGCGATGATCCAAAAAAACGGCCCGACCGATAGCCGGGCCGCCAGCGGCATCCTTGCCACTCAACGCCCTCCTCCGTGGAGGGCATGTTGCCGCGTGGCGTTCACGCGGCGGGGGTCCACTCCCGCGGGGAGTCGGGAGCGGGTCCGGCGGCAAGGGAGGGCGCCGCCGGATGGGGATCGTCAGGCTGCTGCCTGGTTGCCGTCTGCAGTCGTCTCGTCGGCGAAGCGGCGCACACCGGCCACCGCGCTGATCACCGACGCGATGCGTACCGCGCTCTGGATCGCCTGGCGGCTGACCTGCTCGTTGCGCAGCACCTTCTCATGGGAAGTGATGCACATGCCGCAGCCATTGATCGCCGAGACGGCGAGCGAGTAGAGCTCGAAGTCCCGCTTGTCGATACCAGGCTTGCCGATCACCTGCATGCGCAGTCCCGCGGGCAGCGTCTGGTACTCGTCGTCCTCGACGAGGTGCAGGAACCGGTAGTAGACATTGTTCATGCCCATGACCGCGGCCGCGGCGCGTGCACCCCGGCGCTGCTCGTCCGGAAGCGCGTCGCCCGCCTCCTGCTCGAGGGCATCGACGAGGGCGCGGTCACCGGTCGCGGCCGCCGAAGCCAGCGCGACACCGAAGCGCTGCGTCGCCGACAGTCCGGGCGCCCCGGCCTCGCCGAGCACGCTGCCGAGGTTCAGCTTCAGGTCCCTGGCGTATTCAGGCAGCTGCTGCCTGATCGTCGCGATGTCCATCGAGATTCTCCTTGGGTATTTGTTCATGGGCACAATGCGGGGCCGAAGCCTTCCGGCCCCGCGGCGCCGGGTGTGGCCGTCAGGCGACCTTCAGCGTCTCCTCGCCCTGCTGCCAGTTGCACGGGCAGAGTTCGTCGGTCTGCAGCGCGTCGAGCACCCTCAGCACCTCGTTCGGATTGCGGCCGACGTCAAGGTCGGTCACGTACACGAAACGGATGATCCCGTCAGGGTCGACGATGTAGGTCGCACGCTGAGCGACACCCTGCTCGACGTTCAACACGCCGAGCTGCGTGACCAGCTCGCGGCGGATGTCCGAGAGCATCGGGAACGGCAGATCGCGCAGCTCCTCCTTGTCGTTTCGCCACGCGAGGTGCACGAACTCCGAATCCGTGCTCACACCGAGCACGTCGGCGTCGCGGTCGTCGAACTCCGAATTGAGCGCGCCGAACGCGGCGATCTCGGTCGGGCAGACGAAGGTGAAGTCCTTCGGCCAGAAGAACACGACCTTCCAGCGCTCGCTGTCGGCCCGGGTCGAAAACTCCTTGAACGCCGTCTTGACGTCATTGCCGACCACGCCGGTCAGCGTCACTTCCGGAAACCGGTCACCGATTCCAAGCATTTCTGTGCCCTCCATGTGGGTCTGGTTCTGTGTAACTGGCTATCAAGATGCCTATTTTCGATTGATATATCCAATGAATTGTCGTTATCATCCCGATAGTCGTGTTCTATCGAACCGGGGGGCAGACGATGAACCTGCGCACGCTGCGCTACCTGGTCGCGCTGGAGCGCCACCGACATTTCGGGCATGCCGCGGACGCGTGTTTCGTCAGCCAGCCGACGCTTTCCGCGCAGATCAAGAAGCTCGAGGAAGAGCTCGGCGTCCAGCTGGTCGAGCGCCGCCACCGCAAGGTGCTGCTGACCCCGGTCGGCGCCGAGGTCGCACGCCGCGCCGCGCGGATTCTCCAGGAGGCCGACGAGGTCGTGGAGCTGGCCCGCAGCCAGCAGGATCCGATGGCCGGTCAGGTGCGCCTGGGCCTGATCCCGACGCTTGCGCCGTACCTGCTGCCGCACGTCGTCAAGCCGCTGAAAAAGAAGTACCCGGAGCTGCGCTGCCTGCTCTACGAGTTCCAGACACTGGTACTGCTGGAACGCCTCGACCGCGGCGAGCTCGACGCCGCAGTGCTGGCACTGCCGGTGCCGCTGGACGGACTCGAACACTTCGAGCTGTTCGACGAGCCTTTCCTGGCCGCACTCGCGCATGACCATCCCCGCGCCAACGCCCGCTCGCTCACCCTGGACGCCCTGCGCGGCGAGACGCTGCTGCTGCTCGACGACGGGCACTGCCTGCGTGACCAGGCGCTGGAGGTCTGCAGCCGGATCGATGTACACGAGTACCACGACTTGCGTGCGACCAGCCTTGAGACGCTACGCCAGATGGTCGGCGCGGGGCTTGGCGTGACGCTGCTGCCGGCCTTGGCGCAACGCGCCGACGATGCCGTGCAGACGGTGCCGCTGGTACCCCAGCCGACACGCACGATCGCGATGGTCTGGCGCGAGAGCAACCCGCGCGGCACGACGCTGTCGCTGCTCGCCGAGGCGATCCGCGAAACAATGGCCCCCCAGATCACCGCCTGGGGCGGCCGCGCCGCCTGAGCGGCGCTGCGCTCAGGCGCGCAGCGTGCGCACCGGTGGCGTCGTCACCACGCTGCGGGTCGCGAGCGTCCCCGCAAGCCCCACGATCAGCGCGCCGACGATCGGCCCGCCGGCGAGTACCCGCCAGTCCGGCAAGTAGTCGAGCCCGAAGATCTGCACCGCGAGCACCTGACCCACCGCGACCGCGCCGGCCGCCGCCAGCAGCCCGGCGAGCAGGCCGAGCGTCACGAACTCGGCGATCACGCCATTGAGTACGACGCTACGGCGCGCGCCGAAGGTGCGCAGCAGTGCCGACTCGTAGCGTCGCTCGTCACGCGTGGCCTGCACCGCCGCGAGCAGCACGACGATGCCGGCGAGCAGCGTGAACGCGAACACGAACTGCACCGCGAGTGACGCACGGTCCATGATGTCGCGCACCTGTGCGATCAGCGCCTCGAGGTCGATCACCGACACCGACGGATGTTCGCGCACGAGTTCAAGCAGCGCGCCGCGCGTCTCTCGCGGGACGTATACGCTGGTGATCCACGTGGTCGGGTAAGCCTCGATCTCGCCGGGCTGGATCAGCACGAAAAAGTTCGGATCGAACGAGTCCCACGCGACCTCGCGCAGGCTCGTGATGCGCCCCGAGAAGGATTCGCCGGCGACGCTGAAGCGCATCCGGTCACCGATCGACAGGCCCAGCGCGGCGGCGAAGTCGCGCTCCAGTGAAAGCTCGGCCTCGCCGCCGGCGACCGATTCACCCGACCACCAGCTCCCGTCGGTCAGCCGGTTGCTCGGCGGGAGCGTGCGGGTGTAGCTCAGGTTGGCCTCGCGGTCGAGAAACTGGCGCGCGTCGGGGTCGTCGAGGTCGAGCTCGCGCACCGAGGTGCCGTTGAGTGCGGTGACCCGGCCGCGGATCAGCGGCGAGAACTCGGGTACGGCGATGTCGTTGCGCTCGAACAGCGCGCGCACCGAGTCGACCTCCTCGGGCTGGATGTTGATGATGAAATTGTTCGGCGCATCTTCGGGGAGGCTCGCGCGCCACGCGTCGAGCAGGTCGTTGCGCACCACCGTCAGCAGCAGCAGCACCATCACGCCGAGGCCGAAGGCGACCACCTGCGCGACGCTCTCGCCCCCGCGGCGACCGATGTTGGCCAGCCCGTAACGCCACGCGACGCCGCTGCGCCCGCGCAGCCGGGCGGTAACGCGCACGAGCGCCCAGCCGGCGAGCGCGAGCGCGACGATCACCGCGGCGACGCCGCCGGTGAGTACCGCGAGCAGCAGCGGGTCGCGCACCACCCACGCGAGCATGCCGATGACGACGGCACTCGCGCACAGGCCCGACACCAGCGCGCCGACGCGCGGCGGCGGCAGGTTACGCTGCAGCACGCGCACCGGTGCGACGCGGCGGAGCTGCAGCATCGGCGGCAGCGCGAACCCGGCGAGTACCGCGAGTGCAGTCACGAGGCCCATCAGCACCGGGCCACCGCCGGGCTGCGGCAGATCCGCACCGACGAGGTTCGCAAGCACGGACGCAATGCCAAGCTGGGCCAGCCAGCCGAGCGCGCTGCCGACGGCGGCCGCGACGACGCCGATCACGACGAGCTGCACGAGCACCACGCGCAGCACGAAGCCCTGGCTTGCGCCCAGGCATTTCATCAGCGCGACGCTGTCGATGTGGCGCACCGAGTGGCGGCGCGCGGCCATCGCGACGGCGACCGCGGCAAGCAGCACGGTGACCAGCGAGGCAAGCGTCAGGAAACGCTGCGCGCGGTCTATAGCGCCGGTGATCTGCTGGCCGGCCTCGCCGATGTCCTGCAGGCGTTCGCCGTCGCCGAGGCGCGGCTCGAGCCAGTCGGCGAACGCGTCGATGTCGTCGGCGTCACCGGCGAACAGGTACGACCACGTGACGCGGCTGCCCTCGACGACAAGTTCCGAGGCCGGAATGTCGTCGATGTTCATCAGCAGCGTCGGCGCCATCGCCGCGAACCCGGCCGCCTGGTCCGGGCGATACTCGAGCACGCGGGTCACGCGCAGCGTGATCGCCCCGACCTCGAGCGAGTCCCCGACGTCGGCCTCGAGGCGCGCGAGCAGACCGGCATCGGCCCACGCCTCGCCCGGCGGCGGTACGCCGTCTATGGGCCGGCCGCGCTCGAGCAGCGCGTCTGCCACGCGCAGCTCGCCGCGCAGCGGGTAGGCCTCGCTGACCGCGCGGATCGCCGCAAGCGTGCTGTCGTCGTCGCGGAGCACGACGCTCGGGAACCCGACGGTGCGGGCGGTCGCCAGCCCGCGGTCGGTGGCGGCGTCGAGCAGCGCCCGGTCCGGCTCGTCGGCCGAGCGCAGGCGAAGATCTGCGGCGAGTACCTCGGCGGCCTGCAGCGATACGCCCTTGCCGACGCGGTCGGTGAAAAAGGAGATCGCCGTCAGTGCGCCCACCGCGACGACCAGCGCCGCGGCGAGCACGCCGATCTCGCCCGAGCGCCAGTCGCGCGCGAGCGTACGCAGCGCGTGTGCGACTGCGGTCACGCGTGGCTCCGGTCGGTGACCAGCCGCCCGGCGTCGAGCTCCAGGCGCCGCCCGCAGCGCGCGGCGAGCTGCTCGTCGTGGGTGACGAGCACCAGCGTGGTCGCGCGGTCGCGGTTCATCTCGAACAGCGTCTCGATGACGCGCTCGCCGGTGCGGGTGTCGAGATTACCGGTGGGCTCGTCGGCGAACAGCACCGCCGGGCTGGTCACGAAGGCGCGCGCGATCGCCACGCGCTGCTTCTCGCCGCCGGAAAGCTGGCGCGGATAGTGGCCGGTACGCCGGCCTAGGCCGACCTCCTCGAGCGCGGCCCGCGCCCGGGCGCGGGCGTCACCGGTCGCGGCGAGCTCCAGCGGGAGCATCACGTTCTCTAGCGCGGTGAGCGACGGCAGCAGGTGAAACGACTGGAACATGAACCCCACGCGGGCCGCCCGCAGCGCGGCCCGGCCGTCCTCGTCGAGGGCGGTCAGCTCGCGGCCGTCGAGCCAGACGCTGCCGCGGGTGGGCTCGTCGAGGCCGGCGAGCAGCGCGAGCAGGGTAGACTTGCCGGCTCCGGAGGCGCCGAGCACCGCGACGGTCTCGGCGGCGCCGATCGCCAAACTCACGTCGTCGAGGATGGTCAAAGCCCCTTCGGGACTGTCGACGGTCTTGCCCAGGCCCTCTGCACGGAGAACTGCCTTGTCTTCGCTCAAGAATACGCTCCTCGGCCGCGCCGCGATCGTGCTGGCCTGTGTACTGTTCGCTGTCGCGTCGGCGGCAGATTCCGCGCCGCCAAAGATCCTGATTATCGGTGATTCGCTGAGCGCCGCGCATGGCATTGCGCTCGAGGACTCCTGGGTCGCGCTGCTCGAGGCGCGGCTCGCCGAGCACGGCTACCCCCACGAGGTGGTCAATGCCAGCGTCGGCGGTGAGACCACCGGCGGCGGGCTGCGCCGGCTGCCGCGCGCGCTCGAGCGCCACGCGCCCGCCGTGGTCGTCATCGAGCTCGGCGGCAACGACGGGCTGCGTCGCATCCCGGTCGAGACCCTGCGCGACAACCTTTCGCGCATGATAGAGAAAAGCCGTGACTCGGGCGCGGAGGTGCTGCTGCTGGGCGTAACGCTGCCGCGCAACTACGGTCCGGCCTACATCGAGGCCTTCGACGCGGTATTCCCGGAGCTCTCCGCCGAGTACGGCATCGAGTCGGTGGATTTCTTCCTCGACGGCGTCGCGCTGAACCCCGGGAAGATGCAGCGCGACGGCATCCACCCGAACGAGCGGGCGCAGCCGCGCATGCTCGACAACGTCTGGCCGGCGCTGGAGCCACTGCTCGAGCGCTGAGTACTCACCCTGCACCGGGGCGCCCGCGCCGGGTTGCCCCCGCGTCGGGCGCGGGGCAGACTGACCGCTGTTGTTGCGGTCACGGATACACCATGGAAAAGATCTGGCTCGAGTCGTATCCCGAGGGCGTCCCCGAAACCATCGACCCGGACAGCATCCCTTCGCTGAAGGCGCTGCTCGAGGAGACATGCGCCGAATACAAGGACCTGCCGGCGTTCTCGAACATGGGCCACACGCTGACCTACGCCGAGGTCGACCAGCAGAGCCGCTACCTCGCCAGCTACCTGCAGAACCGTGGCGGCCTGGAAAAAGGTGACCGCGTCGCGGTGATGATGCCGAACACGCTGCAGTACCCCGTGGCGCTGTTCGCGATCCTGCGCGCCGGCTACGTTGCCGTGAACGTGAACCCGCTCTACACCGCGCGCGAACTCGAGCACCAGCTGCGCGACTCGGGCGCGAAGGCCATCGTGATCCTCGAGAACTTCTGCGCAACGCTGCAGCAGGTCGTCGAAAAGACCGATGTCACGACCGTGATTACCACGTCGCTTGGCGACATGTTCCCTGCACCCAAGCGCGTGCTAGTGAACCTCGTCGTGCGCTACGTGAAGAAAATGGTCCCGGACTGGCGTATTGCGGGCCATGTGCCGTGGCGCAAGGCGATCGCCGAGGGCAAGTGGCAGACGCTCGCGCCGGCGGATGTCGAAAGTTCGGACCTCGCGTTCCTGCAATACACCGGGGGCACCACGGGCATGGCCAAGGGCGCCATGCTCACGCACCGCAACATGGTCGCGAACGTGCTGCAGTCGCAGGCGTGGATGGGCGGCAACCTCTCGCCCGGCCGGGACGTGATCATCACCGCGCTGCCGCTCTATCACATCTTCTCGCTCACCGTGAACATGCTGCTGACGATGCGCGGCGGCGGGCTCAACGTGCTGATCACCAACCCGCGCGACATGCCCGCCTTCGTGAAAGAGCTCAAGAAACACCGCTTCACGATGATCACGGGCGTGAACACGCTGTTCAACGGCCTGATGAACACCGACGGCTTCACCGACGTCGACTTCCGCCACCTGCGCATCTCGGTCGGCGGCGGCATGGCGGTGCAGCGCGCGGTCGCCGAGCGCTGGCAGAAACTCACCGGCTGCGTGCTGCTGCAGGGCTACGGCCTGACCGAGACCTCGCCGTCGGCGAGCATGGTGCCGCTCGACAGCACCGCGTTCGACGGCACCATCGGTACGCCGCTGCCGTCCACGGAGTTCAGTATCCGCGACGACGACGGCAACGAGCTGCCGCTCGGCGAGGCCGGGGAAATCTGCATCCGCGGCCCGCAGGTCATGGCCGGCTACTGGAACCGCCCCGAGGAGACAGAGGCGGTGATGATCGACGGCGGCTGGTTCCGCAGCGGCGACATCGGCCGCATGGACGAGCGCGGCTACACGACCATCGAGGACCGCAAGAAGGACATGATCCTGGTGTCGGGCTTCAACGTGTACCCGAACGAAATCGAGGACGTTGTCCAGGGCCACCCGGGGGTGCTCGAGTGCGCCGCGGTGTCCAAACCCGACGAAACCTCCGGCGAAGTCGTGAAGGTTTTCGTCGTGAAGAAGGACCCGTCGCTGACCGCCGAGGACATCATCGAGCACTGTCGGCGCGACCTCACCGGCTACAAGGTGCCGCGCGACGTGGAGTTCCGCGACGAACTGCCCAAGACCAACGTGGGCAAGATCCTTCGTCGCCAGCTCCGCGACGAGGAACGGCGCCGCAGCCAGGGCGAAGCGGCCTGAACGTGCCGCGTCAGCGCGCGATCAACGTGCGCGCTGCACTCGCCGCGTGCACCGTCTGCGCCGTGTTCGCAGCCGGCTGCGCCGGCGCCGACCGGCAGGCCGCGCCGGCCGCACCCACCGCCCGCCTGGCCGCGTACATGAGCGGTGGTTTCGTCGCCGACGACCCCGACGGCGGCGATGCGCGGGTACGCCTGCGCATCGAGCCGGTGCATCTTGATCGCTGGGACCTGCACGAGGGGCTGCGCATGTTCGTCGCGCTGCAGCCCGAGGCCGACGCCCCGTGGCTGCAGGCGTTCTATCGCGTCGTGCCCGGCGCCGACGGCCGGGTCATCGTCGAGTCATGGCGCTTTCGCGACGACGCGCTCAACGCCGTGGGCTCGCCCACGCCACTGTCACGCATCGAGCGCCTGTCGCTCGACGACATGCAGCGCCTGGAAGGGTGTGACATCCCCTTCGAACTCGGTGCCGACGGGCGCTTCACCGGTGAGCACTCGCCGCGCGGCGCGTGCCGCAACAGCTACCGCGGCGCCGACTACGTGTGGGCGAGCAAGATCATCGAGCCGAACACCATGGTCTGGTGGGAACGCGGCTACACCGACGACGGTGAAGCCGTGTGGGGCCCGGAAAGCGGGGGCTACGTGCTGGAACGCCGCGAGCGCTGACGCGCACGCTCCTGGCGCGTGGGGGCGCCGGCCTTCTTGCGTTACCGCCCGACGAACACCGTCCACACCGTGTGGATCGTCACCCCCACGAGGCCGCCGACCAGCGTTCCGTTGATGCGGATGAACTGCAGGTCACGGCCGATATTGAGCTCGACCCGTCGGGCGGTCTCATCGGCATCCCAGCCCTCGACGGTGTCAGACACCACGCCGGCAATCTGCTCGCGGTAGTTTTCGACGAGGTAGATCACGGCGTCGGTGAGCCATGCGTTGACGCGCTGCGCGAGATCGGGGTCGCGGCGCAGCGCCTTGCCGAGGTCGGCGAGGCTCACGAGCAGCCGCCGGCGGAGCGCCGAATCCGGATTGCGCGCCTGCGCGGCGAGCTCCATCCGCAGCTTCAGCCAGAGCTGGTCGACGTAGTCGCGCACCGCCGGATGCGCGAGCAGTTCGGCCTTCAGCGCCTCGCCGCGCGCGATCAGTGCCTCGTCGGTTTTCAGGCGCTCGACGAGCTCGCCCACGTGTACCAGGAACTGCTGGCGGGCTTCGGTGTCGCCGTCGTCGCCGATCCGGTCCAGCCAGCTCATGATTTCGGCGACGATCTTCTCGAAGATCTGCTCGTCGACGAAGCGTGGCAGCCACCACGGGCTTTCCTCGTCGATGCGCGCCCGGATGCGGTCCTGGTTCGCAATGATCACCTCGCGCACGCTGCGCACGACGACATCGAGCAGCTGCTGCGCGTGCCGGTCGGCAACCAGCGTATTGAGCAGTGCGCCCATGGCCGGCGTGGCGGGCGCGCGCGACAGCGCCTCGCCGAGCTCGGCGCGTACCGAGTCGCGCAGCGCCTGGCTGTCGACGGCGTCGAGCAGCCAGCCGACCAGCCGTCCGGCGTCGCGCGTGAGCGCCTCGGCGTTCTCCTCACGCTCCAGCCAGCGGCCCATGCGTGACGCGAAGTCGGCGCGCGACAGCCGCGCAACGACAGCCTCGCGCACGAGGAAGTGGTCACGAACGAAGCGTGCGAGGCTGCGGCCGATCTCGTTCTTGCGCCGGCGCACGATCGCGGTGTGCGGAATCGGCAGCCCCAGCGGATGGCGGAACAGCGCGGTGACCGCGAACCAGTCGGCAAGCGCGCCGATCATCGCCGCCTCGCTGAACGCGCGCGCGTAGCCGATCGCCGGGTGCAGCGGTTCGTAGATCTTGGTCACGACGAACAGCACCGCCATCAGCACCAGCAGTGCGGTCGCGAACGCCTTCATGCGGTTCAGGCGCGCGCGACGCTCGGCCTCCGACGGGCCGCGCCAGTCGATGTCAGTTGGCGAGATGGAACTCATGGACCGCGGCAAGCATCGCCGAGACGTGTTCG
>PWYM01000148.1 GCA_003567855.1 Gammaproteobacteria bacterium
CCGGTGACATCACGGCCTTGATCGCCAACGGTCCGGCTCCGCCCGCGGCCCGTCGAAGTCCCGGTGCCGCGCCGCCGGGGCCGCAGGCCATCGCCCGCGCCCGCGTACCCCTCTGGCTGAGTACGGCCCGCCTCCGCCTCTGATTCTCTCCCGGTCGCTCATTCCCGCGCACCTGACCGCACGGGGATGACCCTGACGTATTCGTCGACCGTTCCCGGGAGAGTTGTCCAGTGACCATCAATCCGCCCGTAGCCGGCATCGCAGGCCGGATAACCGCCATCCGCAACACCACCGGATCGTTCAGCGCTACGCCACGACCTGGCCGCCGGTTCGCGGCAGGCGTGCAATGGCTCTGTCTCGCGCTGGCGATCAGTGCCACTGCATCGGCGGATGCCGGAAGGCTGACGCTGGACCAGGCGCTGGAACGCGCACTCGAAACCGATCCGCAGCTTCAGCGCCTCACTGCGGAACAGCGGGCACTGGGCGCCGATGCCATTGCCGCCGGGCAGCTTCCGGACCCGCAGCTGCAGCTCGGTGTCATGAACATGCCGATGCCCGAGTTCTCGTTCGCGTCCGAGCCGATGTCGCAGCTGCAGCTTGGCATTTCGCAGCGGTTTCCGGCCCGTGCGACGCGCCACGCGCGCTCGGATCTTGCGACTGCGCGGTCTGCGACACTGGATGCGGAGATCGCCACGGGCCGGCTCGACGTGCGCATGCAGACCCGTCGGTTGTGGGTCGAGCTTCAGCATCGCCAGCGGATGCTGGCCATCGAGCACCAAAAGGCCGAAGTTCTGGACCGGCTCACCGAAACGCTCGATGCGCGGCGCGCAGTCAGTCGTGCTTACCAGACATCGGTGCTTTCGAGCCGTGCCCGCCGCGCCCGACTGGAAAAGTCGCTGACCGACCACCGCGCCGCGATCGCCAGGACCCGTGCCGCCCTTGGCGAACTGCTCGCACCTGATCCGTTGCCAGAAGACCTGGCACCTGCGCGACTGGATGCGCCACCACCGTCGATGATCGATGATCACCCTGAGATTGTCGTGGCCACGCGCCGCGTGCACGAGGCGCACCGGCGCGTGGACGAGGCCCAGGCCGCCTTCCAACCGGGCTGGCAGGCGTCGGTCGGGGTGGGGCAGCGCTTCGGAGATACCCCGATGGGCTCTCCCAGCGACACGCTGATTTTCGCCAGTGTCGCGATCGACCTGCCGCTGTTCACGCGCAATCGACAGTCGCGACGCCTGGAGGCTGCGCGCGAGCGAGTCGACGCCGCCGATACCGGTCCGGTGGAAGTGCGCCGCCGCCTTGGCGCCGCGTGGCGCAGCGCCGACGATCTCTACGCCGAATACGACGCACTGGTCGCCAGCTACACCGACTCCGTGCTGGTCCTCGCGCGGGAACAGGAAGAGGCCGAGCAGCTGCGCTACAGGTCCGGTGAGCAGGAGTTCGCTCCGGTGCTGGAAGCCCGTCTTGCCCGTCTCGAGCACGAACGTGAACGCGTCGAGCTGGCGCTCGAGCGCGATCGTGCCGCGATCACGCTGTTCTACCTCGGAGGCCGCTGATCATGTCCCCCGAACGACGCCCGACTTTCACCTGGCTGCTCGCCGCGATCCTCGCACTCGGTCTCGCTGCCGTGCAGGGCTGCGACCGGACCACCCACGACGCCCACGATCGGCACCAGGACCACGAACACGAGGATGCGCAAGATCACGACGGGTATCCGGAAGCCGATGAGCCGGACGCGGACCGCGAGATCGCCTACTGGGTCGCGCCGATGGACTCGAGCTACCGACGCGACGAACCCGGCAAGTCACCAATGGGCATGGACCTCGTACCCGTATACAAGGACGAACTGACCGAGCCCGGCCAGGTGCGCGTCGCCAGTCGCATGCAGCAGGCGATGAACATCCGGACCACGAGCTCGCGCCTCGACCGGCTGTCGCGGCAGATCGACACCGTCGGGCGGGTGGCGCTGGACGAGTCGGGCCTGCAGCGCTTCAACCCGCGGGTCTCCGGCTGGATCCAGCAGATCGATGTTGCCAGCGAGGGCGAGCAGGTGCGTGCAGGCCAGCGCCTGTTCACGCTCTACTCGCAGGAACTGGTCAGTGCGCAGGACGAGTTCCTCCAGGCGCTGCGCCGCGATGAGTCGGCCTATATCGAGTCCGCGCTCGCGCGCCTGCGGGCGCTGGGCGTCCAGCCGGCGGTGATCGACACGCTGCGCGAGACCCGGATCACGCTGCAGGAAGTGCCGTGGCATGCACCCGTCGACGGCGTCGTCACCCGCCTCGGGGCGCGCCGCGGCATGTACGTCGACCCCGGGCACGAGATTCTCGAAGTCGCCAATCTCACGACGGTATGGGTCGTGGCCGACGTGTTCGCCCGCCATGCCGACTGGCTGGCGATCGGTGATGTCGCCGAGATTCGTACCCCGTATCACCCGGGAGCCGAGTTCCGCAGTCGAATCGACTACATCTACCCGCTGCTCGACGAGCGCACGCGCACCATGCAGGTGCGACTGCCGGTCGACAACCCGGACCTGCGCCTGACCCCCGGCATGTGGGCCGGCATCCGGCTGCGCGCCGTACCCGGCGATGAACAGACGATCATCCCCCGCGAGGCGCTAATCCGCACCGGCCAGGCCGAGCGCGTAGTGCTGCGTCTCGATGGCGACCTGTTCGAGATCCGGGAGGTGGTCTCCGGCATGGAAAGCGGCAACGAAGTCGCGATCCGGTCCGGGCTCGAACCCGGCGACGAGGTCGTGATTTCGGGCCACTTCCTGATCGACTCGGAAGCCTCGATCGAGGCCGGCCACGGTCGGCTCGAAGCGCACGACCACTGAGGGACAACCGATGATCGACGCCCTCATCCGCTGGTCCATCGCCAACCGCGCGCTGGTGCTGATACTCGCGATCGCCTGCGCCGGCGCCGGAATCTACGCGATCCAGAACACGCCGGTCGACGCGATTCCGGACCTCTCCGACCCGCAGGTCATCGTCCGGGCGCAGTTCCCGGGGCAGGCGCCGGAAGTCGTGCAGGACCAGGTGACCTACCCGTTGACCACCGCGCTGATGTCGGTGCCCGGCGCCGAGACCGTGCGCGGCTTCTCGATGTTCGGCGACGCGTTCATCTACGTGCTGTTCGAGGAAGGCACCGACCTGTACTGGGCGCGCTCGCGGGTGCTCGAGTACCTCAGCCAGGTCGAGGGCGATCTGCCCGCCAGCGTGAGCGCCGAGCTCGGGCCCGACGGCACCGGCGTGGGCTGGATCTACAAGTACGTGCTCGTAGACCGCACCGGCGGCCACGACCTCTCCGAGCTCCGCGCGCTGCAGGACTGGTTCCTGAAGTTCGAGCTGCAATCGGTGCGCGGCGTGTCCGAGGTCGCGACCGCCGGCGGCATGGTGCGCCAGTACCAGGTCGCCGTCGACCCGAACCGCCTGCGTGCGCATGACCTGAGCCTGTCGACGGTCGAGCGGGCGATCCGGGGCGCCAACGCCGAGGCCGGCGGTGCGCTGCTCGAACTCGCCGAGGCCGAGTACATGGTCCGTGCGACCGGCTACATCCAGTCGCTGGATGACCTGCGCGCGATCCCATTGACACGCAGCGCCAATGGCACCGCCGTGCTGCTCGAGGATGTCGCCGAGATCCGCCGCGGTCCGGCGCCGCGCCGCGGCATCATCACCCTCGACGGCGAGGGTGAGGCGGTCGGCGGGATCGTGGTCATGCGCCACGGCGAGAACGC
>PWYM01000080.1 GCA_003567855.1 Gammaproteobacteria bacterium
CCGCGCTTCGCAGACACCGACTTCACGCGTATCGCGATCGAACACGACGGTGAGGTGGTGCGTGCGATGGACCTGCTCGATGCGCTCGGGCAGCGCACTGTAATCCGCTTCGAAGACATCGAACGTGGCGTGACGCTCGACGACACGCGCTTTGAATTCCGGGCTCCCGAGGGGGTCGACGTGCTGGGGCTTGATGATGACTGAACGATGCGCGGACTCGAACTGATGCGCCTGTGGGCGGCGCTCGGCTGGGTGCTGGTCGGCGTCGCGGTCTGGCTGAGCCTGGGGCCGACTTCGGCCGTGGAGAGCGCGTGGGTGCTCGTCCCGTTTCCCTACCACGACAAGTTCGGCCACTACCTCGCGTACACCGCGATGATGCTGTGGTTTGCCGGTCTTTTTCGTCGTGACCTGCACCTGCTGGTCGCGCAGTACCTGTTCCTGCTCGGCCTGCTGCTCGAGCTGACGCAGGGCGCACTGGGCCATCGCCAGGCGGATTTCGGCGACCTCGTCGCCAACACCGCGGGTATCGCCAGCGGGCTGCTGCTCGCCCGGGCCGGCCTTGAGCACTGGTGCCTGTGGGTCGAGCGGGCGCTGGGCATGCGCCGCGGACGTGCCTGACCCCGATCAGCAGCCCCTGCTCGACGCGCCGGCCGCGGCAGGGCGGCCACTCGCCGAGCGCATGCGCCCGCGCAGCCTCGATGAGTTCGTCGGCCAGGCGCATCTCGTCGGCCAAGGCCGCGTGCTGCGGCGCATGGCCGAGGGCGGCAGCCTGCACTCGATCATCCTGTGGGGGCCGCCGGGCACCGGCAAGACGACGCTCGCACGGCTGATCGCCGCCAACGTGGAGGCCGATTTCATCGCGCTGTCGGCGGTGATGGCCGGGGTGCGCGACGTGCGCGCCGCCGTCGAGCGCGCCCGCGACAACCTGGCCCGCAGCGGCCGCGCGACCGTGCTGTTTCTCGACGAGGTGCACCGCTTCAACCGCGCGCAGCAGGACGCGTTCCTGCCATGGGTCGAGGACGGCACGCTGACCTTCATCGGCGCGACCACCGAGAACCCGTCCTTTGCGCTCAACAACGCGCTGCTTTCGCGCGCACGCACGCACGTGCTCAAGGCGCTGACCACGGAGGATCTCGTGCAGCTGCTCGAGCGCGCGGCCGGCGACGCCAACCGCGGCATCGCGATCGATGGCCCGCTGGAGGTCGAGGACGGCGTGTTCGCCGCGCTTGCACGGGCCGCCGACGGCGACGGCCGGCGCGCGTTATCGCTGCTCGAGGTCGGCGCCGAGCTCGCACGCGCGGCCGGCGAGCCGGCCCGGCTCGAGGCCGCGATGCTCGAGGACGTGCTCGGTGCCAGCCTGCGCCGATTCGACCGCGGCGGCGACGAGTTCTACGACCAGATCTCCGCGCTTCACAAGTCGGTGCGCGGCTCTGATCCGGATGCCGCGCTGTACTGGTTCTCGCGCATGCTCGACGGCGGCTGTGATCCGCGTTATCTCGGGCGCAGGCTGCTGCGCATCGCCTCCGAGGACATCGGCAACGCCGACCCGCGGGCGCTGACGCTCGCACTCGAGGCGGCGGACATCTACGAACGCCTCGGCAGTCCCGAAGGCGAGCTCGCGCTCGCGCAGGCGGTGGTTTTTCTCGCCTGTGCGGCGAAGAGCAACGCGGTCTACCGGGCCGCGCAGGCGGCGATGGACGATGCGCGCGAGCACGGCTCGCTACCTGTGCCGCTGCGGCTTCGCAACGCGCCAACGCGGCTGATGAAGGAACTCGACTACGGTGCCGGCTACCGCTACGCCCACGACGAGTCCGATGCCTACGCGGCGGGCGAACACTACTTTCCTGACGATCTGCCGGCGCGCAGGTACTATGCGCCCGTTGATCGCGGCCTCGAGTCGCGCATCCGCGAGAAACTCGAGCGGCTGCGGCAGCGTGACGGCAAGAGTGACAGCGACAACTGACGCACTGCTCCGCAGCCATGCACAGCAAGAAAAGGGCTGAGACAGGGACATGCTTGACCCCCGACTGATTCGACAGGACACGACGGCCGTTGCGGCGAACCTCGCGCGGCGTGGCTACACGCTCGATACCGGCACCCTCGAGACGCTCGAGAGCCGTCGCAAGGACGTGCAGGTGCGCACCGAGCAGCTGCGCAGCGAACGCAATGCACGCTCCAAGGCGATCGGCAAGGCGAAGGCCGCGGGCGAGGACATACAGCCACTGATCGACGAGGTCGGGCGGCTCGGTGAAGCACTGGACACCGCCGAGGCGGAGCTCGCTGCAGTGCAGGCCGAGCTCGATGCGCTGCTGATGGACCTGCCCAATCTGCTGCACGACGCGGTCCCCGAAGGTGCCGACGAGAACGCGAACGTGGAACTGCGTCGCCACGGCGTGCCGCGCGAATTCGACTTCGAACCGCTCGATCACGTGGCGATCGGCGAGGCGTTCGGACAGCTCGACATGGAGGCGGCGAGCCGTCTGACCGGCGCGCGGTTCGCGGTGATGCGCGGCGAACTCGCGTCGCTGCATCGCGCGCTGGTGCAGTTCATGCTCGATCTGCACGTGCGCGAACACGGCTACGAGGAAGTCTACGTGCCCTACATTGCCCACCGCCATTCGCTGGAGGGCACCGGGCAACTGCCCAAGTTCGCCGACGACGTATTCGCGCTGGAGGGAGAGCACGACTGGTTCCTGATTCCCACCGCCGAGGTGCCGCTGACGAACCTGGTGCGCGAGCGCATCGTCGACGCCGATGAGCTCCCGTTGCGTTTCGTCGCGCACACGCCGTGCTTTCGTGCCGAGGCCGGTTCGCATGGCCGCGACACCCGCGGCATGATCCGCCAGCACCAGTTCGAGAAGGTCGAACTCGTGCACATCGTGCGTCCGGACGAGTCGGATGCGGCACTCGAAGCGCTTACCGGCCATGCCGAGGAAGTGCTCAGGCGACTCGAGCTGCCGTACCGCGTGGTCTCCCTGTGCGGTGGCGACATTGGTTTCGCCGCCGAGCGGACCTTCGACATCGAGGTGTGGCTGCCCGGCCAGCAGCGCTACCGGGAAATCTCCTCATGCAGCCAGTGCGGCGATTTCCAGGCGCGGCGGATGCGCGCGCGCTGGCGCAATCCGGATACCGGCCGCCCGGAGCTCGTGCACACGCTGAACGGCTCCGGGGTTGCGGCGGGGAGGGCGCTGATCGCCGTGCTCGAGAACGGGCAGCAGGCCGACGGCCGCGTTGCGCTGCCCGCGGCGCTGCAACCCTACCTCGACGGGCGTACGCACATCGGCGGCTGAGACCGGGCGCCGCAGCGCCTAGCGGACAGGCCGGCGACGCTTTTTCTTGCCTGGCCTGTTGTTCTTGCCTGACCTGCGGGTCACCGCGGTCGCCACGCCTGTGAACAGGCCGACGCAGCCGCCCACGAGGATGCCGCCACCGGGTTCTCCGCCAAACAGACCGCCCGCGACCGCGCCGGCCAGGCTGCCGACGCCGACATGCGTGAGCACTTCTCTGAAGATCGGGTCCATGCATGCTCCAGGGGGGTTGTGGCGGATACGGCTTCGAGCGCTTCAGCACAAGCTACCCGTTGCCGGCTTTCAAGTCTAACCTGCGCGCAGCGGCGTTGGTTCACAAAAGAAAACGCCGGCGCATCCTCGCGGATGGGCCGGCGTAGCGGTGTGATCTGGCGCCGTATCGTCAGTCGTTGCTCATGCCGAACAGCTGCAGCAGGCTTACGAAGATATTGTAGATGCTTACGTAGAGCGTGACGGTCGCCGAGATGTAGTTGGTCTCGCCGCCGTGCACGATCTGCCCGGTCTGGAACAGGATCAGCGCGCCCATCAGCAGGATGATCGCGCCCGAGATCACCGCCTGGTAGGCGGACAGGTCGAACAGCAGGCTCGCGATGATCACGCCGAGCAGGCCCACGATGCCGACCAGCACGAAGCCGCGCAGGAAGCTGAAATCACGGCCGGAGGCGAGCGCGTAGGCGCTGAGCCCGACGAACGCGATCGCGGTGGTGGCCAGCGCCGACATGATGACCTGGCCGCCATTGGGCACGCCGGTGAGGTAGAAGCTCAGGATGGGCCCGAGCGTGAGCCCCATGAAGCCGGTGAGTGCAAACACGCTGACGAGGCCGAACGCGGAGTTGCGCGTGGCGTGGGTCAGGAACAGCAGCGCAAAGAAGCCGCCCAGCGTCACCCATGGCCCGAGGTAGGGCATGTTGATCGCCATCGCGACGCCGGCCATTGCAGCGCTGAACAGCAGTGTCGCGGCGAGCAGCAGGTAGGTGTTTCGCAGTACCCGGTGCGTGGCGATGAGTTCGCGCGCGGACGGGCGGCCGGCAGTGGTCGAGCTCTGGCCGAAACGGGCCGGATCTTGCTGCATCTGACGTACTCCAGAAGTTGACGAATCGGCCAGAATTCTAGCACATCGCACCCGGCGCTCCCGGACGGCTGGGGCCATCCGGGAGCCACCGGCGGCGCCGCTACAGCGCCGCGTCGATGCGTACGAGTGCGTCGCGGATGTGGATGCGGGTGTTGCGGTCCGGTGACCGGTCGAGCGCCTGCTCGAGCTCGTCGCGCAGCAGGTGCAGCTGGTCGCGGACCAGCGGCCGGATGTCCGACTGGCCGATGTGCAGATCGGCGTTCAGCGGCGGGTCGTCCATCCGGCTGACGCGCATGTTGCCCGACGGCGGCGGCGTGAACGGTGCCACCTCGGCCTCGTGCAGCAGATGGTGGGCCTGGTCGAGGTAGGCCCGCTGCAGCGTCCGGCGATACGTGTCGGTCGTCTCGCCGGCGAGCACTTCACGCCACACCATGGCGCGCACGTCGTCGAGCATGTCGGCGGGCCGGTAGCTGTCGTCCCCGGCGAAGGCCTCCTGTTCGATCAGGCGTGCGAGTCGTGCGTGGTTGAGCAGGCGCTGTACCGCGAGCTCCTGGTACGCGCGGATGCGCTCCACCGCGCCGGCATGTTCGAGCCGGCGCAGCACGTCGAGGTCCAGTGCCCAATCCGGGGTGGCGAGCACGTGCTCGTCGATGAAGGCCATCGCGCGGCGCTGGTCATCGACGGGGATCGGCGTGTAGACCCAGCCCGGTTCGCCGTAGCGCTTGTGATGGGTTTCCAGCCCGCCCACGTAGGCCGCCGCGTGCTCGGCGAAGCGGTTCCACAGCGTCAGCGCCTGCAGGTAGAAGTTCTCGAGATTGTAGTAGTCGTCGTCTTCCTCGACGATCCAGTCGAGCAGGTTTTCCGCGTAGCGACGCAGGTTGGCCATGCCGTATTCGGCCGCGCGTACGGGGTCGTCACCGAGCCCTTCGGTCATGCGGAAGGGGTCCCATTCCACGTCGATGCCGAACTGTGGCAGCGCGAAGCGGTAGCGCGGGTCATCCGCACGCTCGGCGATCCATTCGCTGATGACGGGCCATTCCTCGTCGGCGGACTCGGCGCCGATCACCGGGCGGTAACCCCACATCACGGCGAACTTGTCCCAGGTGCCGATACGCCGGCCAACCGGGATGTCGTCACCTGGCTGGGCGATGTAGTTGCGTCGTGTACGTCCGACGGCCGATGAAGAATGACCCTCGGACTCGACGAAGTCGCGATCGCGCAGCGACTCGACGTCGTGCGTCCAGTTCGCCCGTTGGTTGTGGTAGAGGCCGACTGCGTGGGCCTTCTCGTGGGAGACCGTTGCGCGGATGGACTCACCGAGTGCTTCCTCGCTGAGCGTGCCACTCTGGTAGTCGGGGTTCCAGCCGGAAAGCTTCGACACGTTCCACCAGCGGTGGCGTTCCATGTGCGCATGGTAGAAGTTCATGTGCGCGCGGATCACCTCGCCGGAGCGTGGGTCGACAACATCAGCGCCGGCGTTGGCCGAGCGCTCCGTGGTCGCGACCCAGCGCACCACCGAATGGCGCGCATCGAGCAGGCTGAAGGTCGGGTCTTCTTCCTTCGTGGGCGCCATGCGCACCTCCACGGCATTGCGGAAGCCGGCCTTCTCGAAGCCCTCGTTCCACTCAAGGATACCGTCCTTGATGTAGGGCACGATCCACTCGGGTGTTGCCCGGTCGATGTACCAGACCCAGGGCTTGACCGGGTCGCTGAGCTCGCCGCGGGCAACGGCGTCGGGGTCGGCCGGCTCGAGCCGGTAACGGCGGATGTACGCGCGTGGACGGACCCCCTGGAAGTCGCGCGAGTAGTCGAGCTGCATGCTGTGCAGGTAGCCGGTGCGCTCATCGTGGTAGCGCGGGCGCATCGGCTCTTCGGGCAGCAGCACCATAGAGTGGTTGACCTCGTAGGAGATGGTGCGACCACGCACGGCCGAGCCGTGCAGGCGCAGCTCCGGGTTGACCTGCTTTTCCGGCGGTTTGTCGGCGTGGTAGCTGCGCACGACGCGGATCTCGACGTTCTCGGGGAACGCGCGGGCCCACTCGAGCCAGGTCCGGTCGCGGTCATGGCTGCGGACCGCGAATTCCTCGCGCTGCTCGGGCGTGAGCGAGAACGCGGGGTGGTCGCCGAGGTAGAGGTCGCTGACGTCGACCACCGATGCGTTGCCGCGGCGTTCCTCGATTTTCAGCGACGCGAGTATCGGGGCGAAATTCGAGTTGTCGACCGCGATCGACAGCGGGCTGTCGGCATCGGCGGTTTTCTCGTGCGACCACGCCCGCAGCACGATCCTGTCGCCACGGCGTTCCCAGCGGACCGTCATGTTCGGGGTCAGGCGGTCGCCGCCGGAACGCGGCAGGAGACCCTGCTGTGTTTTCGCGACGCGGCTGAGTATCGCCATGTCGCGGCCGAGTACATCGTCCGGGATCACGAAGTGGATCCGGTCATCGTCGACTTCGACGTCGAAGAGGCCACTTTGGGTGGCATCCGCGGCCGCGTCGGTCGTGGCGAAATTCAAAGTCAGCGCGAACAGGGCGCAGGCAATCAGGCGATAGAGCATCGTGACCTCGTTCTAGGCTTTTTGAAACAGGGTGTTTTTTTCTGATGTGGTGGTGGGCCCCGGCCCGTTCCACCGGTTTCGCAGTGCATCGGCGTTGAGTGCGAGCCACTGTAGCGCAATGAGAGTCAGGCTGCTGGTGACCCAGCCTGCGTCGAGTGCGGCGATCGCGTCCTCGCGTGCGACGGTGTGCACCCGGATGTCCTCGGCCTCGTTTTTACGCCCGTAGCCGCCGCCGTCACCAGCGGTAAGCAGCCGTGCGCAAAACAGCTGCACGCGTTCCGAGCAGGCCCCGGGGCTGGGATAGTACATCGCTATCGGCAACAGCTCGCCGAGTTGAGCGCCCGCCTCCTCGTCAGCCTCGCGGCGCGCGACAGCCTCGTCATGTTCGCCGGGCTCCACGACGCCGGCGATGATTTCGCGCAGCCACGGGCTGTGCTCGTCACGCAGCGCGCCGGCGCGTAACTGCTCGACGAGCACGACGGTGTCGGTGGTCGGGTCATAGGGCAGGACGCCCACCGAGTCGCCGCGCTCGAAAACGATCCTCTCGACGCGGGCGTCTTTGCGACCCTCTAACCGCGCATGCTCGAGCGTGACGCGATCGACGCTGAACAGCCCCTGCCAGAGCGTCTCTCGCGAGAGGATACGGCAGTCTTCGGGCCTGAATGTCGGAGGGGCCAGGGACATCAGCGGCAGTTCACCCCGGTGCGATTCGTGGCGGAGAGGGAGGGATTCGAACCCTCGAAGGTGTTGCCACCTTGCCGGTTTTCAAGACCGGTGCATTCAACCACTCTGCCACCTCTCCACGCGCGCAAGTGTATCAGCCCTCGTACCAGCTGCCGTCTTCGCGCGGCCGCATCCACAGCACGCTGTGCCAGTACCAGGCGTTCGCGTCGCTTGCCGGCGCGGTGCAATTGAAGATCGTGCGCCCGACACGAAGTGGCGCCTCCGCGGGACCGATGCGGATCCGCAGCGGGTCGTTACCGATGCGCTCCACCGGAAGCGTCTCGCCGCGCGAATAGCACTGCAGGGCGTCGGCCCTGTATCGCCCTTCCGCGAGCGTCAGGGTGGCCGAGGGCGCGTCCTCGTCCGGGGCGACGACGCCGCTTTCCGGACGGGTGGCGATGACCGGTAACGGGCGCGACGCGGCCTTCAGCGCGAAGTCGTCGAGCGCATCGAAGCCGGTGGCCATCGGGTAGCGGGGCAGGGCGGTGCGCGGTGAATGCGGGCCGATCGCGCCGGAGCGTTGTGCGAAGCCGAAGAAGCCGAGGTCTTCGAGCAGCGCCTCCACCGGTGGCGAGTATTCACCGTAGGGCCACGCGAAATGCCGCACCGGTGCACGTACTTCGGCCTCCAGGCGGGCCTGTGCGCGCTCGATGTCGTCGCGCACGCGCGCCAGCCACTCGCGTTCGCTCTCACCGGGCGTCGGCGCGGCCATGCTCGGATGGTCGATGCTGTGGTTGGCGATGGCCGCGCCGCGCGCCTCGGCGCTCCTGAGCTGGTCCCAGGTCATGTAGTTGCGCAGCCCATCGTCTATGTACTGCGTGCTGACAAAAATCGTCAACGGCCACCCGCGGGCCTCGAGCATCGGCAGCGCCGTGTCGTACACCGACTCGTAGGCGTCGTCGAACGTCAGCGCGACGGTGCGTGGCGGGATGTCGTCGCCGGCGTCGACCGCCGAGACGAGGTCGGCGAGAGACCACACCTGGTAGTCGTTTTCCTCGAGATGGCGGAGATGCGCCTCGAAGGACGCCGGGGTCACGCTGGTGGAGCGGGGCGTGTCCTCACTGACATGGTGATAGACGAACGCGACGCCACTGCTGCCGGGACGTTCCGGTGCGGCCTGGCCGCCGTCGTCAGCCGCACCGCAGGCCGCGAGCGGCAAGGCGAGAAACATCAGGCACAGCCAGCGAAAACCGCCGCTGCGCCAGTTCATCCGGGTGTCATCGCTCATCGAGCGCCTCCAGGGCATTGGCGCGGATCGTGATCTGGACTTCACGCACGTAGGGCTCGCCGCGTTCGGAATACTGCGCAAGCCCGGGTGTCAACTCCAGCCCGCCCGGACTGCGATCCTCAGCCCGCGCCGCTGCACGTAGGTCACGCAGCGGCTGGTAGGCGAGGTGGGTGTTCAGGTTGTACAGGTAACGGCGCACCGCGTGCGCCGGGTGGTCGAATACCGCGACCTCGTGCCGCGCCCCTGCCGGGCGCCGTTCGGGGATGAGCCCGCAGCCTTCCACGTAGCACCAGTGGCCGAACAGGTTGCTGCCTTCGCGTGCAAAGCGCGAGGTGCCCCAGCCGGACTCGAGCGCGGCCTGCGCGAGCGCGAGCGACGGCGGCACGATGTCGAGGCGTCGCCTGAGCTCGGTGAGTATCTCTTCGATGTCGTCCGAGGTGACGTCGAGCCGGTCGGCCTCGCGGGCCAGCCAGCGCCGGTCGGTGGCGGTCACTGCGCCGTGTTCGAGGTGGCGGTCATGGATGGTTTCCAGCCGCCCCCGGCGGGCAAGCACTTCGTCGTTGGCACGATCGACCACTGGCAACAGGTATTCCAGAAAGGCCTCCTTGCGTGCCTCCGGGTCGTCGATCCGTGTGAAATCGGGCAGGGTGCCGTCACCGGGCCCTGACGGCGGCTGCAAGGCGAAGAAAAGAATTGCGACGGTGCCGAGCGCCACGACGAGCCCAAGGCCGGCGGTAAGTCGGCTGGTGCCGGCCTGGCTGGTTTCCGGATCAGGTGTCATGACCCCAATGCTAACCGATCGGGCCCGTGGTCGCCGCTCGGGCCGGGCCTGTGGTCGGTGTTAGAATCCGCGCATGCAAGTGTCGAGCGTATTGATATGAGTGCCCGACTGCCGCCCGAGCGGGGTGCAGGCGTCGGCGCCTGGCTGACGCGCGTGGCCGCCGGGATTGGTGCCGCCGTCGCCATCGTTGCGTCGTTCTTTCTGGGCTTCCTCGTGTTCCTGACCGCGCTCGGGCTGCTACTGCTGCTGGCGGTCGGTGTGGCCATTCGCGTGTGGTGGCTGCGCCGGCAGTTCCGCAGCGCGATGCGCGACGGTGGCGATGGTGGTGACGACGGCACCGGTGGTGGTGGTGGCACCATCGAGGGCGAATACGTCATCATCAGGCGCGGTCGCAGCCGCGAGGCCGACCCTGACCGGGAGCGCTGATGCCCAAGAGACACCGCAACCTCCGCCGTCGCCCGATGTTCGCGCCGCTGCTGCTGCCGATCGCGGGATTCATGGTCGTCGCGCTGGGCGTCGCGTGGTTTTTCGACTCGCAGGCGACGACGACTATGATTCTCGTCCGGCATGCCGAGCCGGCCGGTGCCCTCCACGATGACCCCGGGCTCAGTGCGCTGGGCCGCCAGCGGGCGGACCTGCTCGCCCGCACGCTCGTGGACGTCGACGTGATCCGTGGGCTCGATGCGATCTACACGGTGCCGCTCGCCGCCGCGAGGGAGACGGCACAGCCCCTCGCCGAACGCCTGGAACTGCCCGTCAACCAGGGCGACGAAAGCGACCTCGGCCAGTTCATGGATGAGCTCGTAGACCGTTACAAGGGCAAGATCGTGCTGGTCGTCGCACGCGGCGAGCATCTGCCCGTGCTGACCGCAGAACTCGGCGGCCACAAGAGTACCCCGGACGTGCCGGACGGTGAATACACCAACATCTACATGCTTGCGATCCCGTGGTTCGGGCGCACCAAGACGCTGCGCGTGCACTACGGGCTCGAGCTTGCCGAGCAGATCGCGCCACCGGCAGAGCCCGCCGCGGCTCGCTAGGGCCCGCGGCTAGCGTCCGGTGCCGAGTCGCATGCCCGGCGTGCGCAACATCGCGCCATCCTCGTCAAGCTGCGGGTAAGGCTCGCCCTCGGCCCGACAGCGCGCCGCAATCCGCGGGTAGGCCCATTCGAACAGGCGCGCCTGCATCCCTGGGTCGTCGAGCGACCTTGGTGCGTAAAGTCCCGCGTCCGCGCGCTGGCGCTGCGCCTCGTAGAGGATCACGGCCGCCGCCACCGACACGTTCAGTGACGCGACCATGCCGACCATCGGGATGCGCACGTGGTGGTCCGCTGCGGCCAGTCCCGCCTCACTGACGCCCCACAGCTCGGCGCCGAGCAGTACCGCCGTCGGACGCGTGTAGTCGATGTCGCGGAAATCCACGCAGCGCGGCCCCGGATGCGCGGCGACGAGCTGCATTTTTTGCGCGCGAAGTGCGGTGACCGCCGCGTCGAGCGCCGGGTGCACTTGCATCCGGACCCACTTGCGGCTGCCGCCGGAGATGCCGTGATGGCGCGCAAGTTCCCGGTCGGCAGAGACCGCGTGCACTTGCGCGATGCCGACGGCGTCACATGTGCGCACGACGGCGGCGACGTTGTGGGGCTTGTGTACCTGGTCGAGCAGGACCGTCAGTGAGTCCTGGCGCGTTGCGAGCACGCGGCGCAGCTTCTCGAAGCGTGCCGGTGTCATGGTCGTTCGTGGTCCGCAAGATCGGTGGCTTCCATGACGCGGTAACTCGTCAGGTGCATGCCGTGGCGGCGGTAGGTTGCCTGTGCGGCGGCGTTGTCGACCTCCACGTAAAGGCGCAGGCCGCACACGTCGGGATTCGCGGCAGCCTGTGCCGCCACGTGGGCGTAGAGTGCGGCGAACACGCCACGCCGGCGAAAGGCCGCATCGACGTACACGCTCTGTATCCACCAGAACTCACCGTCGCGCCAGTCGCTCCACTCGCGCGTCAGCATGAGCTGACCGACCGCCCGACCTTCGACTTCGGCGATGTAGTAGACCCCGTGTCGCGGCGCTTCGACCAGTCTCCGTACACCGCGCTCGACGCGCGCGCGGTCGAGTTTCAGGCCTTCGGACTCGTCGGCGAGTCGCAGGTTGTAGTCGACGATCAGGGTGGCATCGCCAGGTTCGGCGGGGCGGATCAGCGGGGCGGGCTTGGGGGTCACGGCGGCTCCACGGCGACAGGTGACGCGGGTATTCTCCCCGCGAGTCGAGCTTGCTATTATAGCGGGCTTGCGTGGGGCCGTAGCTCAGATGGGAGAGCGTCGCGTTCGCAATGCGAAGGTCACCGGTTCGATCCCGGTCGGCTCCACCAGATTCCCTTCCCGCCGTTTCATCCTGCCCTGCAGCGTGCCCGAGCCCGTCGCGGAAGCGTGATGTGGTTCACGTTCCGTCGGATTATGTCATCAGGTTCAGCCCTCATCGACGGTCTGTTCAGGACGTGTCGATTTTTCTGCACCTACCCTTGATTCCGGTGTTTTGAACCGGGAGCGGGCGCCGATGATCGGTGTCGTCAAGTCCGTACTGACGGCCGCACAGGCCGCATGCGCATTCTCGCAGGGATGGGGTTACCCTGCGGGTATGCGCATTCCCGCGCTGCGGGCTTGGCCGCGTATCGACGCCCAGGGCAACGTCCGTGGGTACGTCGTACCCATGCCTGCCGCGATGCTGCATGCGTCGGCCGCAGATGCGGATCCGCCGCGCGCCGAACGCGCGGGGTTCGAATGTGTCCTGGGGCAGGCGACCGCGTGGCTGGCCGCGCAGGCTGCAGAGCCGGCGGGTACCGAATGCTGCCTGTCGCTGCCGGTTTCACCGCAGCTGCTGGCCAGTCGCGGTCTGGCGGGCGAGGCCGGTAGGATCTGCGATGTCAGCGGTATTGCCCGTGCACGCGTAGTAATCGAGCTGCCCGACATCGCCGGGGTCCGCCGCGAGCCCCGCCTCCTCGACGCACTGCATCGACTGCACCTCGCGGGGTTCGCGCTCGCGCTCGGTCACGCCGGGACGGGCGACGCGACGCTGCAGTCGCTCGCGCGGCTGCCTTGGTCAGAGCTCGTGCTGGATGCCACCCACGTGGTCAGGCTGGTCAAGTCGTCGTCTGCACGGGCGATCGCGAAGACCGTGGTCGCAGTTGCACATGCATTGGGGATACTCGCGGTCGCCGACGGCGTGGCAGACGCTTCGCAGCGCGCGGTGCTGGTGGATCTCGGTTACGACGGACTGCAGGGCACCGCCGTCGGGTCGGCGCGGCGACTGCCGCGCGCCGGGCTGAGGGGCTGAGGGGCGCAATGCATCCGCGCGGGTGCGCGGTTGACGGCCGGATGGAGTAGAAGGTTATACTGTAACGTCGACCCCGGAAGACAGCATCCTTCCAGCGTTTTTTCGTGACCACCCTTACACCCGGAGTTTGCCATGTCTACCACAAGGACCGTGGTTCATCGGCTCGTGCCCGCCGCCGTGCTGGCCGCCGCCGTCTCGAGCCAGATGCTCGCTGCGCAGGAACGCGAGGAACGCCCACTGCTGCAGGAAATCGTTGTCACCGCCGACCCGTTCGGCAATCGCACCGTCGACGACCTGATCCAGCCGATCACCGTGATCACTGGTGAGCAGCTCGAACGCCGCCGCTCGGGCACGATCGGCGACATCCTCGACGGTCTTCCCGGCGTCTCCAACTCCGACTTCGGCCCGGGCGTGGGCCGCCCCACGGTGCGCGGTCAGCAGGGCTCGCGCGTCGTCATCCTCGATGACGGCCTGCGCGTCGCCGACGTGTCGGGCGAAGGCGCCGATCACGCGATTGCGCTCGAGGCCCGCGGCGCCGACCAGATCGAGGTCTTCCGTGGTCCGACCACGCTGCTCTACGGCAGCGGTGCGGCCGGTGGTGTCGTCAACGTGCGCAGCCGCCGTTTCCTGCCGGTGACCGAGCCGGGCACCCGCGCGCTCATCGATGGTGCCTACAGCGGTAATGGCGACGACCGTCTCGGCAACGTGCATCTCGAGCACGCGCTCGATGACGCATGGACGCTGCGCGCCGACTGGGGCATCCGCCGCAGCAACGACTTCTCGATAGACGGCTTCCAGGAAGTCGACCAGGACGAGGGCTTCCGCGGCCGGTTGCAGAACAGCAGCATCAATACCGACACCGCATCGGGCACCGTCATGTACACGCAGGACTGGGGTTACCTCGGGTTCAGCGCGAGCCGCTGGCGCACCGATTACGGCATTCCGGAAGTGTTCGATCCGCAGCGCATCCGCGGCGACGGCTCCGACGACTTCGAGCGCGTGTTCGCCGAGCACGAGCGCTTCGACCTGCGTGGCGAGTTCAACGACCCGCTGCCGGGCTGGGAGGCCGTTCGCCTCAAGGCGTCGTATACGAGTTTCGAACAGCAGGAGGTCGAGTTCGAATTCAGCCGCAGCGACGGGCAGTTCGAGGACGCGATCGTCGAGGCCGAGTTCCAGAACGACGAATTCGACACGCGTCTCGATTTCGTCCACGCGCCCATCAATGGCTGGCGCGGCGTACTCGGTGTGCAGTACACCGACCGCGACTTCTTCGCCGACGACCCGCGCGGCGGTGACCGCACCTTCTACGTGCGCCCCAACCGCACCCGCGCGCTCGCTGCATACATCGTCGAGGAGCGAGAGATGAACTTCGGGCGCATGGAGCTCGGCGCGCGGCTGGAGCGTGACCGCGCGAATCCGGAGAATATCTTCGGCTCCCGAGTACCCGGTTACACGCAGGCTGACGGCACGTTCCTGCCGTTCCCCGAAACGCTCGGGACCAAGAGCCAGACGCTGCTCAGCCTGTCTGGCGGTGCCATCATCGACATCGATGCCGCCCATCACGTGCGCGTGTCGGTGACCCGCGCCGAGCGTGCACCCACCGCCGAGCAGCTATTCGCTTTCGGGCGCCACTCGGCCGCCGGCACCTTCGAGATCGGTGATCCCGGCCTGTCGCGAGAGACCTACGCCAACTTCGAAGTCGGCATCGACCGTCACGAGGGGCGCCTGCGCTATGACCTCACGGCGTTCTACAACCGTGCCGATGACTACGTGTTTCTCGCCTCCGAAGACGACGGTACCGGCGAGCCGGTTTTCGTCAACGACATCGGCAACCGGGCGGGTGAAGGCGCCACGGCTGGCTGTGAGCCCGGCGACGGTGGCCTGTGCCGTCTGCGCAACCAGCTCGTGACCAACGAGCAGGCCGACGCCGAGTTCTACGGCGCCGAGTTCGGGGCAAGCTACGATCTCGTGACCGGCGACATGCCGCTGGTGCTGCGCGCGTCGGCCGACATGGTGCGCGGCTCGCTGCGTGACGGCGGAGATCTTCCGCGCATCACTCCTGCGCGTTTCGGCGTCGGCTTCGACACCGGCTGGAACGACGTCGACTTCAGCGTCGACCTACAGCGCGTCAACCGCCAGAACCGCATCGGCGAGGCCGAGTCGCGTACCGCCGGGTACAACCTCCTGTCGGCTGACCTGCAGTGGCACGTGCGTGCCGCGGGTGCTGACACCACGCTGTACCTGCGCGGCCGCAACCTGCTCAACGAGGACGGGCGCCGTCACCAGAGCTTCTTCAAGGACGACGCACCGATCATCGGGCGGGCGATTTATATCGGTTTCCGGACCGCGCTCGGCAACTGATCAGGCGGGACTGCCGGCGGCCGGGGCGCTTTTCCCGGCCGCCGGCGGTGACCGCGTTCCGCGCGGCAGTTAACAGATTATCCGGGCGATTTCGGACACCATGACGATGTTCGCCTGCGCATGGTTCAGCGCGGGCATCGCCGAAGCCGACTTCTGCGCCCAGGCCGGCCTTGTCGATCTGCTGTCACTGGCGGATGACCTGATGTACGAGGTGAAGCGTGAGCAGAAGGTGACCCACGCAGCCCGTAGCGCGTAACGACCCATCTTGGTGTGCTCCATTCCTGCGCCCAGCGGCAGGCGAAACCCGTCGTCCAACTCTGTCGTCGCAGCAGTCGATCGGGTACCCTTGGGCGCCAGCCGGCGCGATGGCCGTGCCATCTGCATCAGTGCCTCGGTAGCTCAGGGGATAGAGCATCCGCCTCCTAAGCGGAGGGTCGCAGGTTCGAATCCTGCCCGGGGCACCATTATCTTCACGCCGCCATCACGGCTCGCAGAGTGGGTCGTGTC
>PWYM01000121.1 GCA_003567855.1 Gammaproteobacteria bacterium
GGACGAACACAGCGCCGCTGCCAGCAGGGCCAGCAGCGGCCGGCGCGACCAGGGGCGGGGTATCGGCATGTGCCGATACTAGCCCGCCCCGTGGCAGCGCGGCCAGTCCTCAGCGAATGGGCAGCAGCTGGGTCTGGTTGCCGCGCTGGATCCGCAGGATCGCCGCACCCGAGCCTTCGAGCGCCTGCTCGAGGTCACCGAGGTTGCGCACGCGGTTGCGGTTCACCGAGAAGATGATGTCACCGGCGCGCAGCCCGCGCTGTGCGGCGGGGCTGTTCTCGGCGACGTCGACGACGAGTACGCCGTCCTGGCCGACGTAGTTCGGTGCCGATGCATCGTAGTCGGCGAGTTCGGCGCCCTGCAGCGACTCGTCTATGTCGCCGGCATCGCCGGTTCGCTGCCGCGACGACTCCTTGAGCGTGGCGCGCAGCTGGCGACGCTCGCCGTCGCGGATCACCGTGAGTTCGACCTCGTCACCGACCGCGCGCATGCCGATCGCGTTGCGCAGCTGCCCGGCGTCGTCGACGCCGCGCTCGTTGACGCGGATGATGATGTCGTCGACCTGCACGCCGGCGGCCTCGGCGGCGGAATCGGGCTGCACCTGCGTGACCAGCGCGCCGCGTGCGGCTTCGAGGTCGTACGCCTGCGCAATGCTCGCGTTCACCGACATGATGCTCACGCCGAGCAGACCACGGCGCACCTCGCCGTGCTCGAGGATCTGGTCCATCACCGCGCGCGCCATGTTCACCGGGATTGCAAAGCCGATGCCGATGTTGCCGCCGCCGCGCTGGGTGAAGATCGCCGAGTTGATGCCGATCAGTTCACCGCGCAGGTTCACGAGTGCGCCGCCGGAGTTACCCGGGTTGATCGACGCGTCGGTCTGGATGAAGTCCTCGTAGCCGTCCGGATTGGGGTTGATGCCGGACCGGCCCAGCGCGCTGATGATGCCCGACGTCACTGTGTGCTGGAGGCCGAACGGATTACCGATCGCGACCACGAAGTCGCCGACGCGTGAACGGTCGGAATCGCCGAGGTCGATGCTGCGCAGGTCATTGCCGTCGACCTTCAGCACCGCGATGTCGGAAGCCGAATCGGAGCCGACGACCTCGGCCGAAAAGGTGCGGTCGTCGAACAGCGTGACGGTGATTTCCTCGGCGTTGTCGATCACGTGGTGGTTGGTGATGATGTAGCCGTTCTCGGCGTCGACAATCACGCCGGAGCCGGCGCTGCGCACCTGCCGGCGCTGCTCCTGCCCGCCCTCGGGCATGCCGAAGAAGCGGCGGAACATCGGGTCCTCCATCAGCGGGTTGCGCACCTGGACACTGGCGCGCACCGCGATGTTGACGACCGACGGCTGGACCTCCTCGATGACGGGGGCGAGGCTGGGGACGCCGTCGCCGTCGCCGCCCAGCGGCAGCGCGGCCGCGGCGGGGCGCGCCAGCAGCATCACGACGGCGGCCGCGAGCAGCCAGGCCCATGCGGGCGCGGCGTGTCTGGAGTCAGTACGGGGCAGGGTGACAGATCCGGTTGTCATCGGTGGCAATCCTCGATGCGTGTACGAGTGAGCGGACCGGATCGCGGGGGGCAAAGTTCCGGGCCGGTGCAGTCGCGGCGTCCTGGCCGGCCTGCTGCGCCCAGCATAACGCGTGGCAGCGCGGCGCGCGTCCCTGCGCCGGCAGCGGGCCTGACGGGCGTCCCGGCAGCGCGGACGGCCACCCCGCCCCTGTGCAAAACCTGTGGGCAGCCGGGGGAAGGGCTGGGGGCTCCCTGTTCGCAGCCACAAGATGTAGTGTTGCGACGCCGGATTGGTCAGCGCCGAGCGTTACCCCCGGGATGACATGGAGATGACCTGAAGGGATGTCGTAACCTGTTGATAGAAAAAGAATAATGTGATTCTGAGCGGATGTCGGCAGGTGTGCTTGACCCCCCCTGCCGGTGGGCATAGAGTCGTCGCTCGGACCACAAGATCTTGTGGCCGACTCAAGCGTCGATGGAACGATGCTGTGGCGGGGCCTGGACTCCGTCGCGGGGAGGATCGTTTTCGTCATTGAATTCCAGGGCCGTTCCGCCAGTCCAAGCGTTGCCATATCGCAGGACTCGCGGCGCCGCGCGGCAGGCCTTTGGCCGCCGCCTGCACAGGGGAGTTGCCGCCAGTCATGAAGACCGCCGTGAAAGTAGCCGCCAGCCAATCCGCCAGTATCCCGATGCAGCCGGCATCGCTGGACATCTGGGACAAGAAATACCGCCTGGTGACGCGTGGCGGCGAACCCGTCGACGCCGACATCGACGGCACCTATGCGCGCGTGGCGCGCGCCCTTGCCGAGGTCGAGGCGCCCGACAAGCGCGACTACTGGTACGAGCGGTTCGTCTGGGCGCTGCAGCGCGGGGCTATTCCGGCCGGGCGCATCATGTCCAACGCCGGCGCACAGGCGCACAAGCCGGCCACGTCGACGATCAACTGCACGGTGTCGGGCACCATCGAGGACTCGATGGACGACATCCTCGGCAAGGTCCACGAGGCCGGGCTCACGCTGAAGGCCGGCTGCGGGATCGGCTACGAGTTCTCGACGCTGCGCCCGCGCGGCGCCTACGTCACCGGAGCCGGGGCGTACACGTCGGGGCCGCTGTCGTTCATGGACATCTACGACCGCATGTGTTTTACGGTCTCGTCGGCGGGCGGCCGCAGAGGGGCCCAGATGGGCACCTTCGACGTCGGCCATCCCGACGTGCTCGACTTCATCCGCGCCAAGCGCGAGGACGGGCGGCTGCGCCAGTTCAACCTGTCGCTGCTGATCACCGACGAATTCATGCAGGCGGTGCGCGAGGACCGCGACTGGCGTCTCGCCTTCCCGCTGACCACCGAAGAGGTCGCCGCCGAAGACATCGACGTCGACGATGCCGATACCGTGGTCTGGCGCACATGGCCGAGCAATGACACGCGCTACGTGCGCAATCCCGAGAATCTCGTCGCGTGCAAGGTCTACCGCACGGTGCCGGCGCGTCGCGTCTGGGACGTGATCATGGCGTCGACCTACGACTTCGCCGAACCCGGCTTCGTGCTGATCGACCGGGTCAACGAGATGAACAACAACTGGTGGTGCGAGACCATCCGCGCCACCAACCCGTGCGTGACCGCCGACACCTGGGTGCACACCGGCGATGGTCCCCGCCGGGTCGGTGAGCTTGTCGGCCGCGCGCACCGCGTGCGCGTCGACGGCACACTTCACGACACCGGCCCCGAGGGCTTTTTCCGCACCGCGCACAAACCGGTCGTGCGCCTCGTCACCGCGGAAGGCTATGGCCTGTCTCTGACCGACGATCACCGCGTACGCCGCGTCACGGGCTTTGATGACGGCCAGCCGCGCACCGAGTGGTGCGAAGCGGGCCTGCTGCGCGCGGGCGACCGCGTGCTGCTCCATGACCATCGCAGCGGCCACGCGTGGGCCGGTGAGCTGTCCAGCGACGAGGGCTACCTGCTCGGCATGCTGGTCACGCGCGGACGCCAAGAGCACGAGCAGGCGGTGCTGTCGGTCTGGCGGCCTCCGGTCGCCGCCAACGCGCCCTACCAGGGCATTCCCGACGGGGTGCGTGGCGTGATGGGCACCGTCACGCAGGCGGCGAAGCGCCTCACCGGCAGCGGCGGCTTCAGCGGCTGGCAGGAACTGCCCGAGCGTGGCGAATACCGCCTGCCGGTGCCAGGCCTGTCCGGGCTCGCGCAGCGGCTCGGGCTCGTGCCACGCGAGGTGCCCGTCAGCGCCGGTGCCGAGCGCACCTCGAGCGCGTTCCATTGCGGTTTCCTGCGCGCGTGGTTCGACGCCCGCGGCCGGGTGCTCGAGCGCGACGGCCGCCCCGTCGTGGTGCTCGAGTCGGGCGACGGCGTCGCGCCGCTGCCGGCGGGTGGCCAGACGGCCGCGACGCTCGAGGCGCTGCAGCGCATGCTGCTGCGCCTCGGCATCGTCAGCAGCCTCGACCGCGACGGCGCCGCGCTCGAAATCGGGGGCGCGAGCCTGCACGAGTTCTCACGACGCGTGGGCTTTGCCGATACCGACCGCGCCCGTGAACTCGCCACCGCCCTCGAGCGCGCCGGCGACACGCTCGGCCGCGAGCGCTTCGTCGCCCGCGTGCTGCGCGTCGAGGATGCCGGCACCGCCGATGTCTACGACGTGCAGGTGCCCGGCGTGAACGCGTTCGACGCCAACGGGCTGCACGCGCACAACTGCGGTGAACAGCCGCTGCCGCCGTACGGCTCGTGCCTGCTCGGCTCGGTGAACCTCACCAAGTTCGTCGTCGACCCGTTCACCGACAGCGCGCGATTCGACTGGGAGGAATACCGCGACGTCGTCAAGGTGTTCACCCGCATGCTCGACAACGTCGTCGAGATCAACGGGCTGCCGCTGGACCGCCAGGCCGGCGAGATCCGGCGCAAGCGCCGCCACGGCATGGGCTTCCTCGGGCTCGGGTCGACGATCACGATGCTGCGGATGCGCTACGGCGCGCGCGACTCGGTGGCGTTCACGCAGAACGTCGCGCGTGAACTCGCGCTCGCCGGCTGGGAGACGGCGCTCGAACTCAGCCGCGAGAAGGGCGCCGCCCCGATCATGGAAGAAGACTTCGAGGTCACCCCGGAGATGCTGGCCCGGCGACCGCAGATGGCCGACGACGGCTACCAGGTCGGAGACCGGGTGCCGGGCCGTATCCTGCATGCCCGCTACAGTCGCTACATGCAGCGGGTCGCCGACGCCGCGCCCGAGCTGGTCGACCAGCTCGCCGAGGTCGGGGCGCGCTTCACACACCACAGCTCCATTGCACCCACCGGCACGATTTCGCTGTCGCTCGCGAACAATGCGTCGAACGGCATCGAGCCCTCGTTCGCGCATCACTACTTCAGAAACGTGATCCGTGAGGGTCGCAAGACCAAGGAACGCGTGGACGTGTTCTCGTTCGAGCTGCTCGCATACCGCCATCTCGTCAACCCGAAGGCGATGCCGTACTCGGAAAACGCCGAAGAGCAGCTGCCCGACTACTTCACCGTCGCCGACGACGTGTCCCCGCACCAGCACGTGGACATACAGGCGGCCGCGCAGCTTTGGGTGGACTCGTCGATCTCGAAGACCGCGAACGTGCCTACGGACTACGACTTCGAGGAGTTCAAGGACATCTACATGTACGCCTACGAGCAGGGACTCAAGGGCTGCACGACGTTCCGCTTCAACCCCGAGGCCTTCCAGGGCGTGCTCGTCAAGGAGAAGGACCTGCAGAACACGACGTACGTGTTCCGCCTCGAAGATGGCTCCGAGGTCAAGGTGCGCGGGGACGAACAGATCGAGTACGACGGCGAAGTCCACTCCGCCGCGAACCTCTACGATGCAATGAAGGAAGGCTATTACGGCCGTTTCTGAGCCGAACCGCCTGCTTCACGAACACACAGGACCTGACCGACCATGGCCATCAAGATAGAACGCAAGATCGTGGGTTTCGCGATTGACCGCCCCGAAGTTGCCGAAGCCGTCGCCGAGGCGGCCCCCGAGGCGCCCGCCGCGCAGCCGCCCGAGCCGGCCCCGGCGGCCGCTGCCGCCGCGCGCGAGAGCGCGAAAGTCATCCGGATGCACGAGAAGCTCGAGCGTCCCGACGTGCTGATCGGCTCGACCTACAAGGTCAAGACGCCGGTGTCCGATCATGCCATGTACGTCACGATCAACGACATCCTGCTCAACGAGGGGACCGAGCACGAGCAGCGTCGCCCGTTCGAGATCTTCATCAACTCGAAGAACCTCGACCACTACCAGTGGATCGTCGCGCTGACCCGCATCATGTCGGCCGTGTTCCGCAAGGGCGGCGACGTCACCTTCCTCGTCGAGGAGCTCAAGGCGGTGTTCGACCCGCGTGGCGGCTACTGGAAGGCCGGCGGCAAGTTCATGCCCTCGCTCATTGCCGAGCTCGGCCATATCGTCGAGAAGCACCTGATCACGATCGGCCTGCTGCAGCCCAACACGCCCGACGAGCACCAGCAGCGCCTCATCGAGCAGAAGCGCGAGGAGTTCGAGGCTGCCGCACGTCAGCAGGACGCGTTCGCGAAAAGCGACTATCCGGCCGGCGCGCAGCTGTGCTCCAAGTGCAACACGGTCGCCGTGGTGATGATGGACGGCTGCATGACCTGCCTGAGCTGCGGCGACTCGAAGTGCGGCTGACGGGAAGACCCGCGCCGCACCCCTACAGATCTCCCTTGCGCCGGGGCTTCACCGACCCCGGCAGTTCAGACTCACAAGCCCCGTGGCGCAGGCCGGTTTCTGACGCGCCGGCCGCGGGTATCGGTACCGCAGCATCGGGCCCGGCCTGACCCGATGCTGCGACTCGTCTACATCCTCGTCACCTACCTGCTGCTGCCGGTGGTGCTGGCGATGCTGCTGTGGCGCAGCATCGGCAACCCGTCGTACCGCGCCCACCTCGGCGAGCGGCTTGGACTGGGGCCGTTCGTCGACGGGCCGCACGGCAGCCTGTGGCTGCATGCGGTGTCCGTGGGCGAGGTGCAGGCCGCTGCGCCGTTGGTCGTTGCCCTGCGCGAGCGCCATCCCGACCTGCCCGTCGTACTGACGACCGTCACGCCCACGGGGCGCGCGCGCGCCGAGGCGCTGCTCGGTGACAGCGTGAACGTGCGTTACGCGCCTTACGATCTCGCCGGCGCGGTCGCCAGGTTCTTCGACCGTGCACGTCCCCGGATGGCGATCATCCTCGAGACCGAGATCTGGCCGAATCTCTACCGCGAGTGCGGTGTGCGGCGCGTGCCGCTGGTGCTCGCCAGCGCGCGGATCTCGACGCGTTCGCTGAACAAGTACCGGCGCCTGGTGCCACTGTTCCGTGAGACGCTTTCGCACGGCATCGTGATCGCCGCCCAGAGCGAAGCCGATGCCGGGCGCTTCCGAAGCCTGGGCGCGCCTGCCGAACGCACGCATGTCGTCGGCAACATCAAGTTCGACTTCCGGCTCCCCGCGCAGACGGTCGACTCGGGACGCGCTTTCCGCGAGCGCCATGCGGCGCTGCGACCGGTGTGGATCGCCGCGAGCACGCACGCGGGCGAAGAGGAGATCGTGCTGGATGCGCACAAGCGTGTACTGGAGCACTGTCCCGAAGCGCTGCTGTTTCTGGTGCCGCGCCACCCGGAACGCTTCGACGCCGTCGCTGCGCTCGTGCAGCGAGCCGGCTTCGCCTACACCCGCCGCAGCCGGGGCGGCAAGCTGGAAGATCGCCACGCGGTGTTTCTGGTCGACACGCTGGGCGAGCTGCCGAACTTCTACGCGGCGTCGGACGTGGCCTTCGTCGCCGGCAGCCTGATGCCGGTGGGCGGCCACAACCTGCTCGAACCGGCGGCACTGGGCCTCCCGGTGCTGGTCGGGCCACATACGTTCAACAGCGAGGAGATCGCGACGATGTTTGCCGAGGCCGGCGCGTCGCGCGTGGTCGAAGATGCCGAAGGGCTGGCCGCGGCGGTCGTTGACCTGTTCGGTGACGCGGCGGCGCGCCGACGCATGGGCGGCACCGGCACCGCGCTGATAGAGCGCAACCGCGGCACTGTCGAACGGCTGCTCACGCTGGTCGAGCCGCTGCTCGAAGACCGGCCGGGCGGTCCCGGCGGCTGAATTCTCAGTCGTTGTTCAGCCAGCCGTCGATCTGTTCGAGGTCCTGGACGCTGAGGATGCCGGCCGCGGATTTCAGCCGCAGCGTATTGAGAATGTAGTCATAGCGGCTGCGCGAGTAGTCGGTCTCGGCCTGGAACAGCCGCTGGCGCGCGTCGAGCACGTCGACCGTCGTGCGTGTGCCGACCTCAAAGCCGGTCTCGGTGGCCTCCAGTGCCGTCTGCGAGGAGCGCACTGCCTGTTCGAGCGCACGCACGCGGCTGATTTCCGAGACCACGCCGAGGTAGGAGTCACGCGCGACGCGCTCGGTTTCGCGGGTCACGCGGTCGACGGCCTCGCGCGAGGCGCGGTGCCGGTAGACCTGCTCGCGCACGCGCGACGACGTGCCGCCGCCGCTGAACAGCGGCACGTTGAACTGCAGCGCGATCGTGTCGGCGCGCCGGTCGCTGTCGGTTGGCAGGAACGGTCCCATGTTGTTCGAGCGGTCGGCCTGGGTTTCCGAGCGCTGGCGCGAGACGACGAGGTCGACGGTGGGGTAGTGGCCGCTGCGCTCGATGCGCACGTCATCGCTGGCGATCTCGGCACCGATACGCGTAGCCACGAGATCGAGGTTCTGGGCGAGCGCGGTGTCGACCCATGCGTCTTCCGAGGCCGGTGAGGGCGTGACCAGCGGCAGTTCGTCTTGCGGCGGCGTGAGCCGACTGATGTACTGGCCGGTCAGTTCGCGCAGCACCTCGCGCGCCGATGCGAGCTGGCGTTGTGCGGCGATCTCGTCGGCGACACTGCGGTCGAACGCAGCGCGCGATTCCTGTACGTCGGTGATCGCGATCAGGCCGACCTCGAACCGCCGCTCGGCCTGCTCGAGCTGCTGCTCGATGGCCTCCTTCGTGGCTTGTGCCGACGACAGCTGGTCCTCCGCGGCGAGCACTTCGAAATAGGCTTCCGAGACCCTCAGCATCAGGTCCTGCTTGGCCGCCTCGAAACGCGTCTCGGCCTGTGCGACGCGTTTGTCCGCTTGCCGGAAGCGGGTCCACTGGTCCCAGCGGAACAGCGTCTGGCGAAGCTCGAGAGTCCAGTTCGTGGTGCGGCCGTCTTCCGCGAACTGCGTGCTCTGGTTGACAATATTGCCGTCGTCGTCGATCCGCTGGAACACGCCGGTGCCCTCGGCGTCGTCCCAGCTGCGCCCGGCACGCGCTTCGACCTGCGGCAGCAGCGCACTGCGGCTTTGCGGCCGGATCTCGAGGTCTGCGAGGTACTCGGCCTCGGCCTCGCGGATGCCGGGGTCGCTCTGCAGTGCACGCTGGTAGACGTCGAGCAGCGACTCGGCGGCGGCGGGCGCGGCGAGCACGGTGCATGACAGCAGCAGGGCAGCAAAGCGGTATGCTGTTTTCATCGGGAATATCCTGTCCGGTCCAGGTGTATTGGTGTAATATAACACCAATACTTTGGGGTGTGTAGCGGCCGCTCAGTAGGCGGGAACGTCGGGGTCCACTTCCTCTGACCACGCGTTGATGCCGCCCGAGAGATTGTAGACGTCCGCGAAACCCTCGCGTTCAAGGAACGCGACAACCTGTGCGCTGCGACCGCCCGAGCGACACATCACGACCAAGGGTCGGTCGCGATCGAGCCGGTCGAGCGACTCCGGCACCTGTTGCATCGGGATGTGAAGCGCATTGGGCAGCGCACTGGCCTCGAGCTCCCAGTCCTCGCGCACGTCGAGCAGCTGCACCCGACCGTCGCGTTCGTCGGTTTCGCTCCAGCGGGCTCGGTACTCGGCCGGTCGAAGTGCCTTCATGCGCCGAACGCCTAGAGTCGGAATGCCGACGGGCGCGGCGCGTTGCGCAGCGGCCGCAGCACCGTCTCGAACAGCGATTCGCAGGTGAAATGATCGGCCCCGGCGCGCGTCCATACGGACGCCTCCATTACCGGGGCCTCGCCGGTGACGACGAACATGCGCCCACCGGGCTTCAGCCACTGCAGCAGGCGCTGGTCCATCCGGGGCAGCGAACCGGTGACGGCGATCGCGTCGAAGGGCTCGGCGGGGGAATACGCGAAGACGTCAGCCGTCTCCAGGTTGACGCGCCCGGCGACCGCGGAGAGCCGCCGGCCGGCGGCGGCGATGAAATCCTCGTGCAGATCGATGCTGACGACGCTGCCGGCGAGCCGCGCGAGACAGGCTGTCAGGAACCCGGTGCCGGTACCGATCTCGAGCACGTGGTGTTCGGGCGCGAGGCGCAACGCCTGCAGCAGCCGACCCTCGAGCTTCGGGGCCATCATTTCCTCGCCGTGGGGCAGGGGGATGGCGATATCGGCAAAAGCGAGCTCGCGCCAGCCGTCGGGCACGAAGCGCTCGCGAGGGACCGACCCCAGCGCGTCCAGCACGCGCTCGTCGAGCACCTCCCACGCGCGCACCTGCTGGCCCAGCATCTGCGTGCGGGCAACTTCCGTGTTCATAGGCGATTCGACACGTCCGGAAAGACGCTAAAGGGTACGGAGTTTGGTGCAGACACACAAGGCAGTGACGGCCACGCCGCGGGGCTGTGGCAACCCCGGATTATGGTGAAACGCCGGGGTGGTGGGCCCGGTCATCCGGTATCCTCGCCGCATGGCTGGGGTGCTGGTAGTGCCGGTCCGGGAGATGCCGGGGCGCACTCACTCCAGCCGCTCCGAAGCCCGGAACGGCCGGCGCTTCGGCCGCACTAACAGAACAATTCAGCGGCCGTCAGCGGCCTCGGCGCGGATCGCCACGCCACCATGACCCGCGTCGCGGCCGGCGTGTCCATATCGCCGCGGTCGTTCCCGCCAGGAGTTGGTCCGATAGAGTTTCTGCCTGCCTTGCTGATCCTGCTTGCGCTCGCCGCTGTCGTCGCGGCGGGCGTGGGCGTGGTCGCGTGGCGCCGGGCGGTTCGTGCCCGACGCCGGCTCGATGCGCTGTCGGCGACGGTCGCGGGGCTGCTCGAGGATCCGCAACAGCGCCTCGCGCTCCGCGGCGAGGGCGACGCGCTGTGGGACGGTCTCGTCGCCGACGTCGAGCGGCTTCGCCAGCGTCTCTCCGGCGGCGACGCCCCTCGACTGGCGACGGCTGCCGATGCCGGGCAGTCGCTCGAATTCTGGATCGAGGCGCAACCCGACGTCGTACTCATTCATGACCAGAACGTGCTGCATGCCAATGCGCACGCCCGCGCGCTGTTTGCCGCGCCGGCAGACTCGGACACCGACGCACTCGAAGGCCGGTCGGTCACCGAGCTGCTGCGTCCGGCCTATCGCGGCCTGGTGCGGCGCACGCTCGAGGGTCTGCTCAGCGGCGGCGTGGATCCCGATGCCGAGCGCGAGCCGCTCGAGGTTCAGCTGGCAACCGACGGCGAGCCGCGCTGGGCGGCACTGTTCTCGACGCCGCTGGACTACCAGGGCCGGCCCGCACTGCTGACTATCGCGCGCGACATCACCTACCGGCGCAGCATGGAGGCGACACTGGCCCGCGGGCGCCTGCAGGCGCGGCAGACGCTCGAATCGCTTGGCGAGGCGGTGATCACGACCGACGCCGCGGGACGAATCGACTACATGAACGAGGCCGCCGAGACACTGCTCGGCACCCAGCGGGGCAGCGCCCACGGGCGGGCGCTTGCCGAACTCGTCACCCTGATCGACGAGGTCGACCGCACGAGCATGGGCGACCCGGTCGAGCGTTGCCTGGCCGAGCGCCGGCGCATCAACCTGGGGCGACGGGCGATGCTGCTGTCGCGCAGCGGCGGGCGCGAATGCCCGGTCGATCTCACCGCATCCCCGGTGCGCAACCACGGCGGCGATCCCGCCGGATGCGTGGTGCTGGTGCGTGACGTCACCGAACTGCGCGGACTGACGCGCCAGATGTCCTACCAGGCCAGTCACGACGCGCTGACGGGGCTGCTCAACCGGCGGGAGTTCCAGCACCGCCTCGAGGAGGCGCTCGCGTCTGCGCGCGCCAATGCCGCATCTCACGTGCTGTGCTACCTCGACCTCGATCGATTCAAGGCGGTCAACGACACCTGCGGACACATCGCGGGCGACAACATGCTGCGGGAACTCGCGGCGCTGATCCGCGACGAGGTGCGCGACTCCGACTCGGTCGCGCGCCTGGGGGGGGACGAGTTCGGCATGCTGCTTGTCGGCTGTCCGCTGGAGAAAGCGACCCAGATCGCCGCCGATGTCTGCGATGCGGTCGCGAACTACCGGTTCGTCTGGCAGGACCGCATCTTCAACGTCGGTGTGTCAGTCGGGCTGATCGAGATCGGCCACGAAAGCGGCAGCGTCGAGGACGTGCTCGCCGCCGCCGACTCGGCGTGCTACGTGGCCAAGCAGCAGGGACGCGGTACCGTGCACGTGTACTCGGCCCGCGACGAGGCGATGGCGCGGCAGCGCGGCGAGATCCGCTGGCTGCAGCAGCTCCAGTCGGCGATCAAGGAAGAGCGCTTCGAGCTCTACACGCAGTCGATCATCTCGCTGTCCGGACGCGTGCCCTCGGGTCCCGCCGTCGAGGTGCTGCTGCGGATGCGTGACACCGCCGGACGCCTCGTCGAACCGGGCGAGTTCATGCAGTCGGCTGAACGCTATCACCTGACGTCGCACATCGATCGGTGGGTGGTGCAGACGACGCTCGCCGCGCTCGGCAGTGGGGCACTGCGCCTGCCCGATCGGCGCAGCTGCGCGATCAACCTGTGTGGCCAGACGCTTGGCGACGAGGGCTTTCTGGAGTTCGTGGTCGAGTGCCTGGATCATACCGGCGTGTCGCCGTCGCAGATCTGTTTCGAGCTGACCGAGGCCTCGGTGATCACGAATCTCGAAATTTCCCGGCGTTTCATCAGTGTGCTGCACGGCATGGGATGCCAGTTCGCGCTCGACGACTTCGGTAGCGGCATGGGTTCGTTCGCCAACCTGAAGACGCTTGCGCTGGACTATCTGAAGATAGACGGTGCCTTCACCCGCGACCTGCCGGGCGATACCGTCCATCACGCGATGGTCAGTGCAGTCGTCGAGCTGGCACGCACGCTGAATTTCAAGGTCGTCGCCGAGCAGCTCGAGGACCGCAGTGCATTCGAGGCGGTGCGGGGCATGGGCGTGGACTTCGCACAGGGCTTCATCGTCGAGAAGCCGCATCCGCTGAACGCGACGAACTGACCGCGCGCGGCTGCGTTACAGCACTTCCGTGATGTCGAGTACCGCGGCCATGGTGCCGCGATGCGACTCGCGCGCGTCGCGGAACTCGCGCAGCGCGTCGAGCAGCGCCCCGCAGCGGTCGTCATCTACAAGCGCCTGCACGACCGCGAAATTGCCGGGGAAGACCTGGCTGCCGAAGTGTTTGCCCCACGGATCGCTGCCGTGCGTGCGCGGGTATCGCACGTAACGGCCTACATCGTGCTCGTCGAGGATCTCCTCGATGGCCTCGTTGTACTCGAAGGCGTATGTCAGGTGCAGGAACTTCACGCGCTCGCCTCCGTACGTGCCGCACGGGTGCCGGCCGTTGGACGGCGACGCCCGCGGAAGCGCGCTTCGAACTGGTGCAGGTAGGTATAGAGCACCGGTACGACCACGAGCGTCAGCAGCGTGGATGTGAACAGTCCGGATGCGACCGCGATGCCGAGCGCCGCGCGCACCTCGCCGCCGGCGCCGAAACCGAAGGCAATGGGCATCATGCCAAGGATCGTCGACACGGCCGTCATGACCACCGGACGCAGGCGTTGCTGGCCTGCTTCGAACGCCGCCTGCACGGCATCGTGACCGCGTGCCAGCAGCACGTTGGTGTAGTCGATGAGCAGGATGCTGTTCTTGGTGACCAGGCCCATCAGCATGATGAGCCCGATGAACGCATACACGCTGATGGGGAAGCCGAACAGCCATAGCGACCCGAACGCGCCGACGGTGGCAAGCGGCAGCGCGGCCATGATCGTGAAGGGCAGCAGAAAGCTTTCAAACTGGGCTGCGAGCACTAGGTAGATGAAGATGATCGACAGTACCAGCGCCAGCGTCAGGTAGAAGAAAGACTCCTCGAAATCCTGTGCCTGGCCGGCAAAGGTGTGGTCGAGTCCCGCCGGCAGTTCTTCGCGCACGAAGGTTTCGAGTTCACCAATCGCATCGCCGAGCGATACACCGGGTGGGTTGCTCGCGCTTATGGTCGCCGCGCGTTGGCGATTGAATCGGCTGATCTCGTTGGGTCCCACGCCTTCGCTGATATCGACAACGGTGTCGAGCGGGATCAGCGCGCCGGAGCTGTTGCGCAGGTAGAAGTCACGAACCACAGACGGCGTCAGCCGCCCGCGACCCTCGATGTCCATGATCACGTCGTAACGGTTGGCATCGCGCTCGATCTCCGAGATCGGCGTCTCGGCGAGCAGGAAGCGCAGCGCATTGGCAACGTCCGTGACGCTCAGTCCCGCCTCACTCGCGCGCTCGCGATCGATGTCGACGAGCACCTCGGGCGTGTTGAAGTTCAGCGTGGTACGGACGCCGACGAAGGTCTCGGGACGTTCGCGCATCCAGCGCAGGGTCTGCTGCTGCGCGTCAGCGAGTACGTCGAGATCCGGGTGCTGCAGCACGAGCTCCACGGGCTGGCCGCCGACGCCGCCGGGGGTGAGATCGGTGACGAAAGCCTGTCCGTCGGGAATCTCGGCGAAGCGCTGGCGCATCTCCTGCATCACGTCGACCTGGTGGCGGTCGCGCTCGTGGCGCGGCGTCATGGTCACGAACATCAGGCCGTTGTTGACCTGACCCGGTGAGCCACCCTGGCCGAGTCCCAGCGCGACGAAGTAGTTGCTGATGTACGGTGAGTCCTCGAGCACGCCCTCGAGCTTTCTCGCGTAGCGGTCGCTCTCCGAGAGGGTCGCACCTTCCGGCGTTTCGAAAATCACCAGGAACGACGCGCGATCCGGTGTGGGGGCGAACTCACTGGAGGTGTTCATGAAAGCCAGGATGCCGAGCGCGAAGGCGCCGGCACCGATCGCGACCGTCAGCAGCCGGTGGCGCAGCGCGGCGCCTAGCAGCCGGGCGTAGCCGCGTTCGAAGCGCTGGAACTGGCGTTCCGACCATTGGAACAGGGCGCCGCCGCCAGTGGGTCGCTCGAGCAGCCGGGCGCAGAGCATCGGTGTGAGCGTCAGTGCGACGAAGGTCGAAGCGAACACCGTAATCGTGACGGTCACGCCGAACTCGAGGAAAAACTGACCGATGAGACCGCCCGAAAATGCCACCGGCAGGAACACCGACGCGAGCGCCAGCGAATTCGCGATGTTGGGGAACGCCACCTCGGTGGTTCCGATCCGGGCCGCCGGTTCACGCTCGGCGCCGTATTCGCGGTGGCGCTGCACGCGCTCCAGCACGACGATCGCATCGTCGACGACAATGCCGACGACGAGGATCAGCGCGAGCATCGTGACCTGGTTGATGGAGAACCCGAACAGGTGCATTGCCGCCAGGCCCGCGAGGAGCGCGGTCGGAATCGCCAGCCCGGCGACCAGCGTGCCTCTGACGGTACGCAGGAACAGCAGGACCACCAGCGTGACCAGCGCGGTTGCGAGAAATACCGTGATGATCAGGTCACGGATGTTTTCCTCGACGAACTCCGCCGCGTCGGTGGATACGCTGTAGCGCAGTCCGGGCGGAAAATCGGGCTCGAGTTCAGTCATCCGCTCGCGTATCGAACGGGAGAGTTCGACGGTATTGGCGTCGGTCTGCTTCACGAAGCCCATGCCGATGGTGGGTTCGGAATTGAAGCGCGCGAACTGACGGTCGGATTCCACGTCGTCGATCGCGCGGCCTACGTCGCTGATGCGCACCGGCGCACCATTGTCGAAGCGGATGATGAGGTCGTTCATCGGGCCTGCTTCGGAGAACTGCCCGCGTGTATTGACGCGGAACTCGCGGCTGCTGCCCTGGATGCGGCCGGTGGGGATATTGATGTTGTTGCGCTGTATCGTGTCGACGACGTCCTGCGCGGTGACCTGGTGGGCGGCGAGGCGTTCCGGGTTCAGGCGGATACGTGCGGCATATTCGCGCCGGCCGCCGACCTGGATCTGGCCGATTCCGGCGAGCGTTTCCAGGCGCGGCTTGAGCGTGTTTTCCACGTAATCGGTGATGCGCACCTCGTCCCAGCGGTGATCGCCCTGGATCGCGATCCACATGATCGCCTGCGCGCCGAGGTCGA
>PWYM01000086.1 GCA_003567855.1 Gammaproteobacteria bacterium
GCCAGTTGCCCTGGCGGATGCCGAATGCCACGTCCATCAGCGTGTAGGAACGCTGCACGTAGCGCGCATTCGGCCATTCCTGCCCGCCCGAGAAGAAGGTGCCGCCTTCCTCGGCGATCTTTAGCCCGGTACCGCGCCCGTGCACGAGCTGCGCGGTGTCTTCGACGAAGGCCGCGCTGCCGACGATGCCCGCGCGGCTTTCGCCGGTGTAGCTGACGGCGCCGGACACGTACGCGTCGAGGCCGCCGAAGGCCGGGATGTCGAAGTCGTACGTCGCGCGCAGGTTACCCGCGAAGCTTGGTGCGAACGGCAGTTCGCTGCCCTCTGGCACCGCGATACCGTCGAGCTGGGGATTGACGCTCTTGAGCTCGGTGTCGAGGAAGCTCACCGCGCCCGAGATCGTGAGCTGGTCGGTGACCATCCACGCGAAGTCGGCGTCGAGACCGAGAATCTCGGCGTCGCCAACGTTCTCGATGAACACCAGGAAGGCCACGTTGGACGGGTCGAAGCGCGAGGTCTGCAGGTTGGAGATCTCGGAGTAGAACGCCGTCGCATTGACGCGCAGGCGACCGTCGAGCCACTCGCTCTTGATGCCGAGCTCGTAGTTGTCGAGGTCGTCGGTGGTCGCGATCGCCGGTACCGCGTAGCCCTCGAAAGGCCCGGTCTGGTTGGCCGCCGCGAGCCCGGCGTTGCGGTTGGTGACCGGCGGGCGGAAGCCCTCGGCGTAGGTCGCGAACAGCATCACGTCGTCGGTGACGCGCCAGTCCAGCGACGCGCGCAGGATCACGTCGGACTCGTTGACGACGCCGCTGCTGTTCAGGCCGCTCAGGTTGAAGTCGTCGCCGAGGACGATGTCCTGCTCGAGCTGGCTGAAGATGCCCGACTCGATGATCGCCTGCTCACCGGAGCCGAGCGCCGCGAGCCGTGCCGTGACGTCGTTGTTGAAGTCGTTGCCGTCACACGAACCGTCGGGGTTGATGCGCACCTCATCGCCGAAGCCGCCTTCGAACTTGCACCCGAACGACGAGTTCGTCGTGCCCTTGAAGTTGAAGTCGATGTCGTACCAGCGTGCGCCGATGCTCGCGCGCACGCGGTCGGTGAGGTCGAAGCGCAGCTCGCCGAATACCGCGCGCTGTTCGGTCTGGCGCGTGAAGTCGTTGACGAAGCTGACGTCGGGTGCGAAGCGCTGGCCCCCGGCGTTGGCGCCCTGCACGTCGTTGCCGACGAGACCGAGCACGTTCTGGAACGCGCCGGTACCCGGAAGCACGCCGCCCTGGCCGTCACCGACGGACGCCGACGCCAGCTCGAACTCGCCCACCGAGTTGGTGCGCTGGCGGTCGTAGAACAGCCCGGCGGTGACCTGCCAGCGGTTTTCGGGCGAGGTCTGCACGCGCAGCTCGTGGGTCCAGCGGCGGTTCGCGGTGTCTTCGCGGTACACCTTGGTCGGGTCATAACAGGGGCCGTCGAAGGTCAGCGTGCCGTAGTCGACGCCCGAGCACATGTAATAGACCTGGTAGCCGCCGCCGTTGGTGTAGCCGGTGTAGTCGATCGTCGAGTCGACCTCGCGGTTGAGGAAGCCGCCGGTGTAGATGATGTCGAGCTGCTCGAGCCGGCCTTCCAGCGTCCACGTCGTCAGCCCGAACTCGTCCTTGTTGCGGTCGGGGTTGAAACGGTTGGTCGAGGCCCGCCCGTCGAGGGTCGGGTCGTACGAGAACACGCCGTCGGTCTCCAGCGTCTGCTCGGTGTGCTGTATGAGCAGGTCCCAGTCCGGATTGATCAGATACGAAAGGCTGAAGCGCGCACCGCGGTAATTCGCGCTGTTGAAGTTGCTCTCGATCACGGCGCTGTTGTCGGCGTCGGCCATCCGCACGTCTTCGCCCGGTGAGAACCCGGCGATGCTGTTGCGCGCGAGCACTTCGGCGCTCTGCCGGTAGCCGCCGTTGTCCGGGTCGTTCAGCACGTTGTCGATCCAGCCACCCTGGCTGTCGTTGTATGCGGCGATCCGTAACGCAAGGCGGTCGTTGACCGGGATGTTCGCGTAGGCCTCCAGCGCATTGCTCATGTCGCCACCGCGCGTCGACGCGATGCTGGCATCGAAGCCGAAAGTCAGGGCGTCATGCTGGGGCTTGGCGGTGATCAGCCGCACGGTGCCGGCCTGCGAACTGGCGCCGAACAGTGTGCCCTGCGGCCCGGGCAGCACCTCGATGCGCTCGAGGTCGGTCGCGTAGATGTCGAGGTTGCGTCCGCCGAACGAGACCGGCTGTTCGTCGAGATAGAGCGCGACCTGTGGCGACGAGCCCTGCACGGTCGACAGCGACACGATCGACTGCTCGGTGGTCGCGCCGCGGATGAAGATCTCGCTCTGGCCCGGCGCGGTGCCCTGCTGGGTGACGTTCGGCAGGAAGCGGATGTAGTCGTCGAAGTTCGAGATCCGGAAGTCGCGCAGCGCCGATGTAGGCAGCGCACTGACCGCCACCGGGGCGTCCTGCAGGGTCTCCGGGCGCTTCGTCGCGGTGACGACGATCTCGTCGAGCTGCGCGTGGGCGATGCCTCCCGTGGTCGATGCGGCGACGGCGGAGACGACGGCCGCGCGCAGCTTGTTGCGCCGGCGAATCAGTGGATGGCTGCCGGCGGCAGTGCTCGGTGGCTTCTGCATGTGCGTACTCCTCCCTTGGAGAGTTGTGCGGTTACCTCGTGTAAGCAATTGACCATTAATTGGTTTTTTTCTAACCGGGCTAGGCTAGGGCGGTCATGGAGGGCTGTCAAGCGAGGCGGGCCGCGCGAACGCTGAGTGAAAAGGGGTGCAAGTGCGCGTCCCGGAAAGATAATGTCGCGGCTGAGCCACGACTTTGGGCGTGCCATGGAGAGGGTGATGATTCGACGTCGACGGCTGGTGCATGCGGTTGTCGCGGCGCTGGCAGCGCCGGGGGCCGCGCAGGCGGCACTCGACGAGACCGTCGTCACGGCGACCAAGCGCGAGCAGCCGCTGCAGCAGGTCGCCGTCGCGGTGCAGGCGCTTGACGCGGCGGCGCTGGACGCACTCGGCGCCACCCGTTTCGAGGACTACGTGCACCACGTGCCGGTCCTCCACTCGGCGGGCCGTGGCCCGGGCCAGGCGACGCTGTTCCTGCGCGGCATGGCCGTGGAGCCGATTACCGTGCTGCTGTCGGCGGCGCAGGGCAGTGCGCCCAACGTGGCGCTGCTCGTCGACGACCAGCCGGTGACCGCGCCGGGGCGTAACCTCGACGTCTACCCGGTCGACCTCGAGCGCATCGAGATCATGCCGGGGCCGCAGGGCACGCTATTCGGTGCCAGCGCGCAGGCCGGCACGGTGCGCCTGGTCACGCGGCGCCCCTCATTCGACGGTTTCGAGGCCGGCGGCGACGTGATGCTCGCCGACACCCGCGGCGGTGACGCCAGCGCCGGGGTCGAGGCCTTCCTGAACGTGCCCCTGAACGATCGCGTCGCGCTGCGTGGCGCGTTCTACAACACCCGTCACGGGGGCTGGATCGACAACGTCGCCGGCACCTTCACGACCGATCCGGCGGTGAACCCCGCGTCCAACGCGACCCCCGACGCGGTGCGCTACCAGGCTGCGACCAACGCCGCGCTCGTCGACGATGACTTCAATGCGCGGTTCCAGCACGGCGCGCGGCTGGGCGCGCGCGTCGACATTGCCCCCGACTGGGCGCTGCTCGTGCAGCA
>PWYM01000100.1 GCA_003567855.1 Gammaproteobacteria bacterium
CCACGACGCGATGGTCATGATCGACGACTGCCACGCCACCGGTTTCCTCGGCACCGAGGATACGATCCTCTACCCGTCATGTTTCGACGCCAATGGCGGGCTGTTCGAGACACTGCTCGACGAACGCGACGCCGTCATCAGTGATGCGCTGAACCACGCAAGCATCATCGACGGCATTCGGCTGAGCAAGGCGCGGCGGCTGCGCTACGCGCACAATGACATGGCCGAACTCGAGACCCACCTGCACAGCGCCGCTGACGCCCGCACGCGGCTGATCGCCACCGACGGCGTGTTCTCCATGGACGGTACCATCGCGAACCTCGGCGCCATCTGTGACCTCGCCGAACGCCACGACGCGATGGTCATGATCGACGACTGCCACGCCACCGGTTTCCTCGGCGCCTCCGGGCGCGGCACGCACGAATACCGCGACGTCATGGGCCGGGTCGACATCATCACCGGCACGCTCGGCAAGGCGCTCGGTGGCGCGTCGGGCGGGTTCACGTCGGGGCGCAGGCAGGTCGTCGAGTGGCTGCGCCAGCGCTCGCGGCCCTACCTGTTCTCGAACACGCTGATGCCGGTCATCGCCGCCACTTCCATCCGGGTGCTGGACCTCATCGAGGACGGCGCCGACCTGCGCGAGAGACTCGCCGAAAACACCCGTTTCTTCCGCGACGGCCTCGAGGCGCTGGGCTTCGACCTGCGCCCCGGCGAGCACCCGATCATCCCTATCATGCTCGGCGACGCGTCGCTGGCGTCGCGCATGGCCGACCGGCTGCTTGCGGCCGGCGTGTACGTGATCGGTTTCTCGTTCCCGGTCGTCCCCCGCGGACAGGCACGCATCCGCGTGCAGATGTCGGCCGGGCTCGACCGCCATCACCTCGAGCGCGCGCTCGACGCTTTTGCGAGCGTCGGCCGGGAGCTCCAGGTCATCGACTGAACGCTGCCGCCGGCTGCACGCCTGCGCCGGCCGCCAACAGGAGGACTGTCCATGAAGGCCCTCGTCAAGGCACATGCGGAGGAAGGCATCTGGATGCAGGACGTGCCCGAGCCCAGCATCGGCCCCAACGACGTGCTCATCCGCGTGAAGCGTACCGCGATCTGCGGCACCGACATGCACATCTACCACTGGGACGAGTGGGCCCGGTCGACTATTCCGGTGCCGATGACGGTCGGCCACGAGTTCAGCGGCGAGATCGTAGAGATGGGCAGCGAAGTCCGTGGCTACAATATCGGTGACCGCGTGTCCGCCGAAGGCCACATCACCTGCGGCTTCTGTCGCAACTGCCGCGCCGGCCGCCGCCACCTGTGCATCAACACGCGTGGCATCGGCGTGAACCGTCCCGGGGCATTTGCCGAGTACATCGAGGTTCCGGCATCGAACCTGTTCAGGCTGCCCGACGCGATCACCGACGAGATGGCCGCGATCCTCGACCCGCTGGGCAACGCGGTACACACGGCGCTGTCGTTCGACCTCGTCGGTGAAGACGTGCTGATCACCGGCGCCGGCCCCATCGGCATCATGGCCACCGCGGTCGCGCGCCACGTCGGCGCCCGCCATATCGTCGTCACCGACCTCAACGACTACCGCCTCGAGCTCGCCGCCGGCATGGGCGCCACGCGTGTCGTCAATGCCGGGCGCGAGCGCCTCGACGACATCATGCGCGAACTGGGCATGCGCGAAGGCTTCGACGTGGGACTGGAAATGTCCGGCGCCGCACCGGCGCTGCGCGAACTGCTGCGCACGATGCACCACGGTGGCAACGTCGCGCTGCTCGGCATCCCGCCGAAGGACACCGCCATCGACTGGAACCAGGTCATCTTCAAGGGCCTGGTCCTCAAGGGCATCTACGGCCGGGAAATGTTCGAGACCTGGTACAAGATGGCGAGCATGCTGCAGAGCGGGCTTGATCTCTCCGGGATGATCACCCATCGCTTCGCCGCCGCCGACTACGAGGAAGCGTTCCGGACGATGGGGTCTGGCCGGTCCGGCAAGGTCATTCTGGACTGGGAACACGCCGCCTGACGGCGGCGCCCGCCCTTTCGCTTCAGCCGCCGGTAACGCCCCGCGTCACCACGCGTCTCCGCCCTCGCGCTCGAACCAGAACGGCGTTCGCTCGACGCGTTCGGGGGCGACCTGGTGCATCGTCGCCGACTCGTACAGGCGGCCGTTGAGCATAGTCCAGACGACCCGGTCGCTGTGTCGAATGTCTTCCAGCGGATCGCCGTCGATGACGACCAGGTCCGCGAGCTTGCCCGGTTCTATAGAGCCCAGCGACGCGTCCATGCCGAAATAGCGCGCGCCGTCGATGGTCGCACCACGCAATGCCTCGAACGGCGAGAAGCCGCCCTGCACCATCATCCACATCTCCCAGTGCGCGGCGAGCCCCGCGAGCTGGCCGTGCGCGCCGATCACGACCGGCACGCCGCGCGCGTTGAGGCGCTTCGCTTCCCGCGCGACGTTGAAGTGGTTGTAGTGCTCGTCGGGCGCGGCCTGGCGCCGGATCGAGCGTGGGTACACCACCGACTTCGGTGTAAAGCGCATCAGGTGTTCATGCTTCCAGACTTCGGTCCGGTCGTACCAGTACTCCTCGCCCCACAGGCCGCCGAAAGACACGCCGAAGGTCGGTGAATACACCACGTCGCTCTGCCCCCAGAGCTGGAGGACGTCGTCGTACAGCCTGGCAACCGGTACGCTGTGCTCGATACCGGTATGGCCGTCCACGACGTGGGTGAGATTCTGCTCGAAGCGCATGCCGGCCTCGGGCACGACCAGCGTGTCGAGTTCACGCGCGGCCTCGAGCACCTGCTGGCGCTGGTCACGGCGCAGGTAGTTGTAGCTCTTCACCGAGATCGCGCCGGCGTCGCGCTGCCGGCGTACGTGGAACAGCGCGTCGTCGTAGTCGTCGATCCCGGCGGTGGCGCCCGGGTTCAGGGCGCCGTAGAGAATACGCCCGGTGGAATAGATGCGCGGCGCGACGACCCGGCCGGCCTGCTGCAGCTCGGCCATCGAGAAGATCGCGCGGTTGTCGTTCGAAGGGTCGTGGATGGTCGTGATGCCGAAGGCGAGATTCGCGTACTGCATCCAGTTCTGTCGCGGCTGCAGCTGCTCGCGACTCATCGCACCGTGCGCGTGCGCATCGATCAGCCCGGGGACGATCGTATGGCCCGAGAGGTCGCGGACGTCGTAACCGTCGGGGATCTCGACCTCGTCGGCGGCACCCACCGCGCGGATGCGGCGTCCCTCGACGAGAATCACGCCGTCGTCAATGACCTCCTCGCGTTCCTGCGCGTCGCGCATCGTGACGATGCGTGCACCGGTCAGCGCGATGCGTCCCTCCGGCTGGTCGGCGGCGACCGTGAATGACAGGTCGCGCCCGTCGGTGACCGGTTCAGGCAGCGTGTCGGGTGCACCTTCAATAAACGCAAAGGCGTCGGCAAGATCACGCTCGTACAGCGTGCTGGCCCACGACCAGCGCAGCCGCCGGCTGTCGTCGGACCAGTGCAGCGTGTCGCCGGCGCGCCCGGAGACCTGGCGTACCGGGAATGCGCGCCCTTCGCCCGAGAGTGCGACGCTGCGCCCGGCGGTGGCGAACGGCGCAACCCAGACCCGGAAGTGTTCCGTGAAAGCGACCCAGCGGCCGTCGGGCGACACGCTGTAGTCGGTGATCCAGTC
>PWYM01000196.1 GCA_003567855.1 Gammaproteobacteria bacterium
AACCCGTGGCCACGGCGAACAGCGCGTAGTCGGTCAGTTTGAACGAGATCAGCTGCATCGACAGCGTGGTGCCGATGTTGGCCCCCATGAAAACCGGAATGGAATGCAGCAGGCTGAGCAACCCGGCGTTGATGAAACCGACCGTCATGACGGTCGTGGCGCTGCTGTGCATCAGAAACCCGAGCCCCATGCCAAGCCCGAGACCGGCGACGCGATTGCCGGTGCTGCGGAAAATAATGATGCGCAGCCGATCGCCCGCCGCCTGACGCAACCCGTCGGTCATCAACTGCATGCCGAGCAGGAACAGCGCCAGACCGCCGAGGATCGTGAATGCAAGAAACAGTGATGCCTCGAAGGTCATGAACACGGTGCCCGCAGCTTGCTGGATCGCTCAGTAATCTGTGCTTAGCGCAGGAACGCACGTAGCAGTTGTTGCAGCGCGCTGCGCAAAACCTGGTGTCGAGTATAAGGCCAGGCGCCGTTCACGAACTCATAAAGGGTCTTTCCGTCCACCCTGAGTGGCCGCCGATCCGTAAACGCCCTGCCAGACGGTGCGACCGTTAGGCCCGATCCGGCGCGTCTAACCTGCGACTGATTTTGATTCTTCGCAACAGGGCTGCTCTGGTCTGACCCCTGCAGGCTGGCGCACGCTCAGGGTCGCCATCGACCCCCTTTTCTGGTCCGTTGGATCTGCCGTATGATCGCGCTCCCAGTTCTGAGAGCGAAGCCGTGATGCAGACGCAGGGTCCATGGATCGGTGCCGGGCTGCTGGCGATCGGGATGGTCGTTGCCAGCCTCATACTCGGCGCAGCCGTTCGGGATTTCCGGATCAGCGACCGTCATGTTGAGGTGAAGGGTTTTGCGGAACGGGAGGTCGCGGCTGATCTTGCGATCTGGCCGATCAACTACCAGCTGGCAGCCAGCAGCCTGGAAGAACTGCGCCAGCAGATGCAGGCCGCCGACGACGCTGTGGTGGCCTTTCTGGACGGCTACGGCTTCGCAGACGACGAGATCAGCCGCAACCCGCCGCGCATCAGTGATCTGTGGGTCCACGCCCATGGCGAACACCGCCCCGCCAGCCGCTACACAGCCGAGCGCGGTCTGACACTGAAGACACGACAGGTGGACGCGGCCGTGCGCGCTCTGCAGGATTCGGCCGAACTGGTCACCCAGGGCGTACTTCTGACACCGAACTGGGGTCAGGCAGCGCAGTTTCTTTTCACGGGCCTGGATGACCTGAAGCCGGCGATGATTGCCGAAGCCACTGCCGATGCGCGTCGTGCGGCCAGCCAGTTTGCCGCCGACTCCGATGCGCGCATCGGTCCGATCCGCTCTGCGCGCCAGGGCTTCTTCTCGATCACCGAACGCGACCCCTCAACGCCGGAACTGAAACTGGTCCGGGTAGTGACCACCATCGAGTACATCCTCGAATAGCGTAAGGGTCGGGTCGGGACTTTCCGTCCTGCACAGGCCTGGCTCATCAGGGCCGGGCGACCTTCGGGACGACTGGCTCATTGCTGAGCCGGATGGTGAGCCGTAAATTGACCCGAGGACTGGCCCAACCGCCCGCTGACGATGGTCATCGGCTTCGCGCCCGGAGGGTCTACGGATATACAGGGGCGGGTGCTCGCGCGCGTGATGTAGGACTACCTCGGCCAGCCGGTCAACGTGGTCAACCAGCCGGGTGCCGGCAGCGCGGTCGCGTGCACGCGGCTTGCGCACAACCGCGACGAGGGCCGTACCTTTCTGTACGGCGGCGTCTCCGCGCAGACGTTCACCCCGATCTTTACGCCGGTGGCGGCATGGCGCCGCTGGTGCTTGGTCGGGGGGTCGACTTCGCCTTCTCGGGCGGCACCTATGCCCAGTACACCGACGACGAGATGATCGTGATGGCCTTCATGGGCCCCGAGCACAGCGCCTTCTATCCCGAAGTGCCCACGTTGATCGAACTCGGTTATGACCTCGTTATGGAAGAGTACCGCGTGATCGCGGTGCCCGCCGGTATTCCGGGCCGTGCGCGTGAGCGGCTCATCGCCGCCGCCGAACAGGCCAGTCGCAGCGAGCGTTTCCGACGCGTCACTGAGGACAACACCAATTTTCCGCTGGTGTTTCGTGGTCAGGAGGAGGCCGAAGACGGGAATCAGCGCTGGGGAGGGCGCGCCCTGAGGGCGGCTTCGCTGTGGGTCGCCCGGTTGCTGCCGGTGGAACGACTCGAGCGGGCCGGTGGCTCCACTTCCTCGGGCGTGGCTTCATCCATGTACACGGGCGGCGGCCCTTGGGGCCGGAACACCGTTACCCGGTCAACGATGGAGACCTCGCCAACCGCGAACACGTCACCGTGCGCCTCGTGCAGGTGCACCGCGCTGGCAAACACCAGCATCAGCGTCGCCATTCCGCCGATCAGACCCGCCAGGAAGCGCTGGTTTTGGCTGGTATGTTCGAATTCGTGAAAGCTGGAGGCCAAGGTAGCGATGACACTGCTCCTCTGTCAGCCCGGATCCGGTTGGGAGAAGCCGGGGTATCGTCGTTACCCACGAGTGTACCGGCGCAACCGGCGTTGGCCAATCCCCGCGGGTGACGGGCGGTGCCGGGCCATGCGGGGTGTCCGCACCACGGAGTCCGAATCGCCCGCGCGAGCGACGATCAAACAGGCCGTGGCAGTGATCAGCCGGTTGCTGGCGGTCACGGCAGGCTCTGGACCCGGGACCGGCGGCTGGCCCGGGTTGCCAGTGACCTCGGTGTGGGTTTCAACGCCAGAGCCTTGACGTGAGCCGCCGTTCATCGCAACTGACTGTCCTTGCTGCCCCGACGGTTGTACGCACTGATCTCCGGTCCGTCGGCTTCGCCTTCACGCTGGCATCCGACGCAGAGCTTTACACCGGCAATGGCCTTACGACGCGCCTCCGGAATGGGTTCTCCGCATTCGTCGCAGTGCGTACGGCTTTCGCCTCGCGGCATTCGGCTGCGGGTACGTGCCACGGCATCTTCGACGTTGCTGTCGATCTGCTCCTGCACCGCGCCGTCTCGTGCCCAACCTGTCGCCATTGTTTCAGTCTCCGAATCTGCTTTGCCTGATGCCCCGGGGCCGTGGTGCCTGACGGGTCATGACGTTGGACGCTCGCATGGCCAGCGGGTTCACCGATCCGGCATGCCACCAAGAAACCGATCGAGAAAATGGACATACGATTCCAGCGCCCGGATGCGATTGGTGCGCGTGCGAAAGCGGTGACCTTCGTCCGCGAACACCACGTATTCGACGCGTACGCCCGCGTCTCGTGAAGGCATCAAAGGAGGCACTGGATGACGCAGGTATCGAGATTCCGTTTCCTCACCTGCAGCTGTTCATCGACGACGCGAAGGGGCTGAAACCGGTGCTGCAGCCGCTCTACCCGGCCACCAGGACAGAACGCTAACCCAGTGTGTCGCCGCGACACCCTGCATCGCCGTCAGGTCTCAGCGCACGGTGCACGTGAGCATCCTGAGCGACCACGCCATGCGTACACTGCGGCCCGGTTCGAAGTCCAGACCCACGGTACGTTCCGCCGCGGCGCAGACCGCTTCGGCCGACCCGGCCCGGTCGAGCCCGAAGAGCAGACGGCAGAAGTAGCCGAGCTCGGCCCGGTTGGTGAAGCTCCACGGGCAAGGCACCTGTTCGTCGGCAACGACGTCGAAACCGCATGCGTCCAGATCGGCCGGGGTTTCTTCGCCAAGGAAGCAGCCGTCGTGTCCCATGCTGTTGGCCTCGTTGCAGTAGCCGTTGAGAAACTGCGCGACCGGTGAGTCGGTGGCGACATCGGCAAGGACGAAGCGCCCGCCGGGGCGCAGCACACGCGCAACCTCGCGGTAGAACAGGCTGCGGTCGGGCAGGTGGTGGACGCCGGCAAGGCTCACGCATGCGTCCACGCTGCTGGCCGGCAGTACCATCGCCTCGAGCGCGCAGTTCAACAGGCGGTCACCGCGGTCGGCGCCGCCAAGGTGGCCGGAGAAGCCGGCTGCAGGTTCGACGGCGATCCAGGTCACGCGCGCGGGGAGCCAGGCCTTGAGATACCCACCCCCGGCAGGCGCGTCCAGCACCCGCTCGCCGCCGACGGGTGCAAGTCTCTGCAGCACCGCCTCGAACTCATGGTGGCGCGCCAGCGGGTGGGCGCGCATGGCCGCATGATAGGCGTCGGCGCGGCGGTCGAAGATCTGCGAATACGTGTCGAACATCTTTGCCCACGGTGACCCGGTTGGCCAGGATGCGCGGCGAGGGTGATGCCGGCACCGATCGGCACGCTATGATGCCCGCTGTTCGCGCATGTTCAAAGCGAGCACTGGCCAGCGCGGGCCGCAGAAGCGGCCGCGTCGATGTACGAGGTAAAGGGAAAAAGGCTGCATGCAATTCGACAACACGTTCTACGAAATCGCCGCACTGATCCTGATCGCGTCGGTCGTCGGGCTCGTCGGACTGATGCTGCGCCAGCCGCTGATCGTGGCGTTCATCGCCGTCGGCATCGTCGTGGGCCCCGACGTGCTCGGTATCGCGACTTCGACCGAATACATCGAGATCATGGCCGAGATCGGCATCGCGGTGCTGCTTTTCCTCGTCGGCCTCAAGCTCGACGTGAAACTGGTGCGCAATCTCGGCCCGGTCGCGCTCGCGACCGGCCTGGGCCAGGTCGCGTTCACGGCCGTGTTCGGGTTCCTGATCTGCCTCGCGCTGGGGCTCGACTGGCTGACGGCCATCTACGTCGGCATTGCACTGACGTTTTCCAGCACGATCATCATCGTCAAGCTGCTATCCGACAAGAAGGAGATCGATGCGCTGCACGGGCGTATCGCGCTCGGCTTCCTGATCGTGCAGGACATTGTCGTCGTGCTCGCCATGGTCACGCTGTCGGCACTGGGCGTGGGTGTGGGTGAGGACAGCAGCGCCGCCGAGGTCGTCCAGGTGCTCGCGGCGGGCTTCGGTGCGCTGCTGCTCGTCGCGCTGTTCATCCAGTACATTGCCAGTCCGCTGCTCAGGCGTATCGCGCGTTCGTCCGAGCTGCTGGTGATTTTCGCTGTGGGCTGGGCGGTGGGCCTCGCGGCGCTTGGCCACTGGGCCGGTTTCGGCATGGAACTCGGCGGGTTGCTTGCCGGCGTGTCGCTCGCTTCGACGGAGTTCCGCGACGCGATCGGCTCGCGCCTGAGCAGTCTGCGTGATTTCCTGCTGCTCTTCTTCTTTATCGCGCTGGGCGTCTCGCTGGATCTGTCGACACTGGGTGACCAGATCGGTCCCGCAGTCGTGTTGTCGCTGTTCGTGCTTATCGGTAACCCGCTGATCGTGCTCTTGATCATGGGGTACATGGGGTACCGGAAGCGTACCGGCCTGCTCGCGGGCCTCACGGTCGCGCAGATCAGCGAATTCTCGCTGATCTTCATGGCCATGGGCGTGACCATCGGCCATGTCAATCAGTCCGCGATGGGGCTGGTTACGCTCGTGGGCCTGGTCACCATTGCGCTGTCGGTCTACATGATCACCTATTCGCACCACCTTTACGGCTGGTTGGAGCGCTTCCTGTCGCCGTTCGAGCGGAAGGTCGCGCACCGCGAGGACGCCGCCGACGAGGAGGGTGTGGCGCGGGAGTACGAGTTCATCCTGTTCGGGCTTGGACGCTACGGTCGCGCGATCGGCAAGCGGCTTATCGACCGTGGGCATTCCGTGCTCGGTGTTGATTTCGATCCGGAAGCGCTTAAGGCGTGGCGTGACAACGGCCAGGATGGCATGTTCGGTGACGCGACCGACCCCGAGTTTCCCAGCCACCTGCCGTTGCAGCGGGTCAAGGCCGTGATCTCGGCGGTGCCGAGTTCGGCGAGCGCGCTCAGCGACGCCGATCCGCGCATGGCGCTGCTCCACGGGCTGCGAAGCCAGGGCTTCGGCGGCAGGATTGCGGTCGCGATGCACACACCGACCGATCTTGACGCGCTGCGCCGCGAGGGCGTCGACGTGGTGCTCACGCCGTTTGTCGATGCCGCGGAGTTTGCGGTCACAGCGCTCGAGGCAGTGCTTTCGGGTGAGGCGGAAGACGAGTACTCGATCCGCGCACTCGACATCATGGAACGCGATCCGGGTGCCGGCGAGCCCACCTGACTGGCGCTGGTACGCGCGCCGGCGCCGCTCAGGCGGGCCTGTTGGCGGGCTCGGGCGTCTCCTCTGGACGACTCACCAGCAGTGATGACAATCGAGCCGTCAGGGCCTGGACGATCACGTACAGGCAGGGCACGAGGAAGAGCGTCAGCAGCATCGCCGTGAGCAGCCCGCCGACCACCGTCAGTGCGAGCGGCTGCATCATGTCGGCGCCGGCACCCATGCCCAGCGACAGCGGCAGCATGCCTACCACGGTCGTCAGCGTCGTCATCAGGATGGGCCGCAGGCGGATGCCACCAGCGTCGACCACGGCATCGGCGAGTTCGAGGCCGCGGCGCCGGCCGCGCTCGATGTATTCGACGAGCAGGATCGCGTTGTTCACGACGATCCCGATCAGCAGGATCACACCGAGGAATACCGGCGCGCTGACCGGCGTGCTGGTCAGCCACAGCAGGCCGACGACACCGACCAGCGCGAGCGGCGCCGACGCCATGATGACCAGCGGGTTGCTGAGTCGCTCGTACTGCACGGCGAGTACGACGAACACAAGGAACACCGCGAGCGCGATCACGGTGATCAGCTCGCGGTTGGTTTCCTGGATGGTCTCCCATTGCCCGCCGAACAGCAGGCTGTACTGCTCCGGCATGTCCATGCCGCGCAGGCGGTTTTCCACCTCCGCCATGATCGTGCCCACATCGGCGATCTCGGTGTTTATATCGCCGTTTACCCTCAGGATGCGGCCCTGGTTCTCGCGCTCGATGTGCGCGGGGCTTTCGCCGAGCTGGAACGACGCCACGTCGCGCAGCAGCACCGGGCCAGCAGGCCCGTGCTGGATGATCATGTCGCCGAGCGTATCCGGGTCGGTGGTGGCCGAGCGTGGCAGGCGCACGCGCACGTCGTACTCGGCCCAGCCGGTCGTGTAGCGGGTCGGCACTGCGCCGCTGACGGCGTCGCGCAGTATTCGACCGACATCGGCCGGTGTCATGCCCAGCGCCGCTGCGCGTTCGCGGTCGACGTCGATACGCAGCAGCGGGGTGCGTTCCTCACGGCCGATCTCCACGCCCTCCAGGCCGTCGATGCCCTCGAGCCGCGCCACCAGCTCCTGGCCGATCTGGCGCAGCTCGCTGAGCTCGTCGCCCATGACGCCTATGGACAGGTCGGTGCCGGTCACGCCGAACTGCAGGCCCTGGATGCGCGGCGGCCGCACCGAGATGCGGGCGCCGGCGATGTCGAGCGCGTCAAGGCGCTCCTGGAGTTCGGCCACCCAGAGCCCGGCCGGCCAGTCCGGGCGCTCGTCGGCCGGGGCCAGGCGCACACTGATGTTCGCCGTGCCGGGGCGTTCGGAGATCACGCCTCCGGACAGGTGCCCGCCGACCATCGCGAATACCGTCTCGACGTGCGGCATTTCGCGGATGGTCGATTCGATCCGCGCGGCGATTTCGGAGTTGCGGTCCGGCGGCGTTCCGGGCGGCAGGACCATGCGCACGCCGACCTGCCCGTCGTCGACCTGCGGCAGGAACTCGCTCCCGAGCTGGCCGAAGACCTGCAGGGCCCCGATGAAAAGTGCCGCGGCAGCGCCGACGACCACCCAGCGCCAGCGCAGAACGCGTGCAAGCATCCAGCGATACCCGTCGGCGAGGCGCATCACGCCGCGGTCTATCGCCAGCCACGGCCGCGAGCGGTCCAGCCCCGAGCGGAAGCGGACCTTCGCAAACTGCGCCGAGAGCATTGGCACCAGCGTCAGTGCCGCGGCCAGTGATGCAATGATCGCGAACGCGATCGTCAGCAGCAGTTCGCGGAACACCAGCGATGCAAGCCCGGTAATCAACAGGAACGGCGCCACGGCCGCGAGGTTGGTCAGCGTGCCCGCGGTGATCGCCGAAATCACCTCGTCGGCGCCTTCGTGGGCGGCGGTCTGGTCGTCCTTGCCGAGCCGGTCACGGTGGCGCGAGATGTTCTCGAGCATCACGATCGCGTTGTCGAGCAGCAGCCCGACGCCGAGCGCGAGGCCGCCGAGGCTCATGACGTTAAGCGTGAGCCCGCCTGCGCCCATCAGCGCAAAGGTCGCAAGCACCGCGATCGGGATCGACAGCCCGATCACGAAGCTCTTTCGCAGGCTGCCGAGGAAACCGAGCACGACGATCATCGCCAGCGTGCCACCCAGAATGGCCGCGGTACTCACGGCCTGCAGCGACCCGCGAATGAAAAAAGCCGAATCACGCGTGGCCTGGTATTCGATGTCTTCCGGAAGGAAGCCACTGGCCTCGAGCCGTCGCAGCGTCGAGTGCACGCTGTTGACAACCTGCACGGTGTTCGCCTCGGGCAGCTTGAAGATAGACAGCCGCGTCGCCGGTGTGCCGTTGAGGCGCACGAACAGGCGCTGCTCCTGGTAGCCGTCGCGCACGTCGGCGACCTCGTCGAGGCGGATGCGCCGCTGGGAGCCGGGCACCGTCAGCAGCACGGCGGCGACGTCGTCCGGACTCGAGAAGCGTCCGTCGGTGCGTGCCATGACGTCGAAGGTGGGAGAGGTCACCTGCCCGGCGGCGATGTTGATGTTCTCGCGCTCCAGTGCTTCGGAGACGCTCTGCAGGCTCATGCCATAGAAACGCAACCGTTCCTGGTCGACGACGACCTCCAGCTCGCGTACGAGTCCACCGGCGGCCTCGACACCGGACACACCGTGCAGCGCGAGCAACTGGGGTGCCAGCCGGTGCTCGACCCAGTCACGCACTTCGCGTGGCGAGCGCACCGGTGAGCTGAAGCCGGCTTCGAAGACGGCATCCTGCGAAGGGTCGAACTTGTAGAGGCGAGGTGGTTCTATGTCCGACGGCAGCTGGGTCCGCGCAAGCTCCATCAGGCGCGCCGCATCCTGCAAAGCATGGTCGAGGTTGACGCCGTACTCGAAGACGAGGTTGACGTTGGTGCGACCCTCGGAGGCCCGGCTGTAGATGCGGGTGAGGTTTTCGGTGCCGGCGAGCTGGCGCTCCAGCACGCGTGTGACCTGTTCCTCCATGACCTCGGGCGCCACACCGGGGTAGTTCACGGTCACGCGGATATGCGGATAGATGACCTCGGGCAGCAGGTTGACCGCGAGCCGATCGACGAAGAACAACCCGAGGACCAGGACCACCGACGCCAGCGCGAGGGTGCCGACCGGTCGGCGGATCGCCGAGTGCGTGAGCCCGCGGTAGTAACGCGTGCCGCGCGTCGGCTCCTCACGCTCGACGGAACTGCTCATCCGGCCCAACCCACGATGCGCACGCGGCTCCCCTCACTGAGGTCCAGCGGATTGGTTGCGACGACGCGGTCGCCCTCGCTCAGTCCTTCGCGGATTTCCTGCCAGCCGCCGCGGGTGACGCCGGGCTCAACCGAGCGCCGCTCGAGGCGGTCGTCGTCATCGATGCGCATCACGTAGTGGCCGCCGTCGTCGCGCCTGGCCAGCGCCGCGGCCGGTACCGCGAGTACGCCCGCGCGTTCGTCTACGACGAGGTGTGCGCGGGCGAGAAAGCCGGGCCGTACGCCGATCGCGGCGGCGTCGGGCAGCTCGATCTCGACCTGGACGAGGCGGCTGTCGGTCTCGGCCGAAGGAAAGATGCGCCGGACCCGTGCCTCGACGGGATTGATGTCGGCGATCGCATCGAGCCGGATACTGGCCATGGACCCGACCTGCAACTGGCGCACGTCCAGCTCGGAGACGCCCAGGCGCAGGACGAGGTTGGCGAGGTCGGCGAGTTCGAACAGCGGGTCGTGCCGGGCGACGGCTTCGCCAGGTTCGACATGGCGGACGATCACCGTCGCGTCGGCCGACGCCCGCACTACGCCGAAGTCCACGCGTGTACGCCACAGGAGTTCATCACTGCGGGCCACCGCGAGTTCCGCCTGCGCAGCCTCGAAGGCAGCCGCCTCGATGTAGTTCTGGTCCCGCAACTGCTGCATGCGCTCGAAGCTCAGCTGCTTCTCCTCGACCCGTGCCTGCGCGCGCGCGAGTTCGGCGCGCTGTTCGCTGACGTCGAGCCGGGCAATCACCTGGCCCCGCTCGACGTGGTCGCCTTCCTCTACAAGCACTTCCTCGACCACGCCATCGGTACGCGATGCCAGCCGGATGCTGCGCAGAGGCTCGACCGGGCCCGAAACGTTCACGCTGCGCGACAGGTCGCGCGGCTGGATCTCGACGGCCTGCACAGGGAGCGTCGGTTCAGCACGCGTCTCTCCGGCGTCGCTGTTGTCGTCAGTGCCTCCGGCGCCGCTGCACGCGGCGAGGCTCCACACCGCACAGGTGCTGACTACGAAGGCCGAAAAGGTGCGCATATCGAACATGGTGATTGGATTGCGAAACAATCCTCAAGTTTCGCAGATTTGCGTCGCGACGGCGACGGTAAGCCACGCACTTCCTTGCGGTTACGGCGCACGCCGGTAGGCATTTGAGCGGGCCGGGCGGTATCATCGCGCCCCGGTGTCAGTCGCGCCGTCGCGAAACTTGGAGATGCGCATGTTCCGGATATTTTCCCGCCGAGCCATCGCGGCCGTAGCCGCGCTTTCTGCGGCGCTGGTCGTGGCCGCCTGCGGCCAGTCGGTCGACGACCCGATGCGCGACGCCGATCACGTGGTGCGCGGCATGGCGCGGTTCGACGTGCCGCTGCAGCTGCGGACCAACCATCGGATGGTCAGCGAGCTGGTCGATATCTCCCGCGACGAAACGGTCCTTGCCGAGCAGGAACTCGCGCCACCGGGCAACGCGCCGATCCCGTTCGAGCTGCGGTACGGCCCGCGCGACGTGCCGGATGACGCCGAGCTGGGCGTGCGGGTGCGCCTCTACCAGGACGGCGAACTGCAGTTCGCGACGGCCGAGCCGGTGCGGATCGCGCGCGAACGCGGGGTGGACATCGTCGAGATCATGCTCGAGCCCACGGACGCCGGAGAAGCCTATATGGAGGCGCAGCCGAGCCCCGAGGAGCTGCGCGAGGAGCGCGACCTCGACCCCGAACCCTACGAGGTGGACCTGCCGCCGGAGGTCGAGGAAGGGCTCATGGACAGCCCCGGGCCGGAGGGCCCCGGCGACGCCGGTTGAGGGTGTGCCCGTGATTGGCTAGAATTACGGGCTGCGACGGGCTTTTGGAACGGGTTCGTTGCCGGGTGAGTGCCCGCCCCGTGCTCCAGTAGAGGCGCAGGGCGAGGCCGGCGGGCCCCGCGAGGCTCCCACCCGTCACATAGGGTTGCTTGGAAGGCCCCCTCGCAGGGGCCTTTTTTATTTTGAATGCAATGTCGGTGAACGCAAAACAGCTTCTCGAACTGCTCGAGCCGGAGGTCGAATCCCTCGGCTACGAACTGATCGACGTCGAGTACCGCGCGGGCGGGCGCGACGGGCTGCTGCGTCTATACATCGACCACGCTGGCGGCGTGGGTCTCGATGACTGCGAGAAGGTCAGCCGCCAGGTGAGTGCGCTGCTCGACGTCGAGGATCCGGTGCCGGGGCAGTACACGCTCGAGGTGTCCTCGCCGGGGCTGGACCGGAAGCTGCGCACGCCGGCGCACTTCGCGCAGTTCGCCGGCCAGGAGATCCGCGTGGAGCTGCACGAGTCGGTGCCGGGGCGCCGCCGCTACCGCGGCGAGCTGCGTGAGGCTGACGCCGAGCGGATCGTGATGCAGGTGGACAATGAACCGGTGACCTTGCTGCTTGCGGACATTGCGAGCGCGCGGCTGGTACCGGTGGTTTGAGCGGCGGACAAATGGCGAGCGTTTCCAGGGCTTGAGGTGGCGAGACGATGAATAAGGAAATCCTGATGGTGGTTGACGCCGTCTCCAACGAAAAGGGCGTGGAGAAGGAAGTCATCTTCGAAGCCATCGAAGCCGCGCTGGCGTCGGCCACGCGCAAGCGCCACGGCGAGGACATGGATGTTCGCGTGGCCATCGACCGTGAAACCGGCGACTACGAAACCTTCCGTCGCTGGCTGGTCTTCGCCGACGACTCGACTGAGCTCGAGACGCCGGACTGCGAACTGCGCCTCGAAGATGCGCTCGATATAGATGAAAAGGCCGAACCCGGTGGCTACGTCGAGGAGCCGATGGAGTCCGTGGAGTTTGGTCGTATCGGTGCGCAGACCGCCAAGCAGGTTATCGTCCAGAAGGTCCGCGAGGCCGAACGGGCCCAGGTCGTGGAAGAGTACGAAGACCGCGTCGGCGAACTCGTCAGCGGCCTGGTCAAGCGCGTCGACCGCAACGGCATCTTCGTGGACCTCGGCGCCAACGCGGAGGGCTTCATTCCCCGCGAGCACATGATTCCGCGCGAGCCGGTGCGCTCGCAGGACCGCATCAAGGCGCTGCTGTTCGAGGTGCGCTCCGAGGTGCGCGGCCCCCAGTTGTTCCTGAGCCGGACCATCCCGGACTTCCTCGTCGAGCTGTTCAAGCTCGAGGTGCCGGAGGTCGGGCAGGGCCTGATCGAGATTCTCGGCGCCGCGCGTGATCCGGGGCTGCGCGCGAAGATTGCGGTGAAAAGCCATGACAATCGCATCGACCCAGTCGGTGCGTGTGTGGGCATGCGCGGTTCGCGGGTGCAGGCGGTGTCGAACGAGCTCGCCGGCGAACGCGTGGACATCATCCTCTGGGATGACAACCCGGCCCAGTTCGTGATCAATGCGATGTCCCCTGCCGACGTGCTCTCCATCGTCGTCGACGAAGACGCGCACAGCATGGATATCGCTGTCGACGAGGAAAAGCTGTCACAGGCAATCGGTCGCGGCGGCCAGAACATCCGGCTTGCGAGCGAGCTCTCGGGCTGGGAGCTCAACGTGATGACCGAAAAGGACGCCGAGGAGAAGAGTGAGCGCGAAGCGCGCGAGCTCGTCGAGAACTTCATGAAGCACCTCGACGTGGACGAGGAAGTCGCGTCGATTCTCGTGCAGGAAGGGTTCTCGACCATAGAGGAGGTCGCATACGTGCCTACCAGTGAACTGGTCGGAATCGAGGAGTTTGACGAAGACATCGTCAACGAGCTGCGAAGCCGGGCACGCGATGTGCTGCTGACGCAGGCGATTGCCTCCGAAGAGGTGATCGACGCCGCCGAACCGGCGGAGGACCTGCTGTCGCTTGATGGCATGGAAAAGGAACTGGCCTATCTGCTGGCCGCCCGCGGCATCGTGACCCGCGAAGACCTCGCCGAACAGGCGGTCGACGACCTGCTCGAAATCGAGGGCATGGATGAGGGTCGCGCCGGTGAGCTGATTATGGCAGCGCGGGCGCACTGGTTTGAAGAAGAGGCCCAGGGCTGAGGGAGAGCGACTATGGCAGAAGTGACAGTCGCCGATTTCGCGGCCACCTTGAAGGTCCCGGTCGAGAAGCTGCTGACGCAGCTCGACGAAGCCGGCATCAAGGTCAAGGGCGCGGATGACACGATTTCCGAGGACGCGAAGCTCGAGCTGCTGACGCACCTGCGTCGCAGCCACGGCCGCAAGGAAACCGAGATCGCGGCACCGAAAAAGATTACGCTCAAGCGCAAGTCGCACACCGAGCTGAAGGTGGCGGCCGCCCAGGGTCGCGCGCGCACGGTCAACGTCGAGGTGCGCAAGAAGCGCACCTACGTCAAGCGCGAGGCCCTCGAGGAAGAGGCCCGCGCCAAGCAGGAGGCGCTCGACGAGCAGCGGCGCAGCGAGGAAGAGAAGCTCCGGGCCGCCGAGGCCGAGGAAGAGGAGCGCCGCCGCCAGGCCGAGCAGCGCGCCCGCGAGGCCCAGGAGGAAGAGGAGCGCGTTCGGCTCGAGGCCGAGGAGGAGGCGCGTCGGCGCCTCGCCGACGAGGAGGCCAAGCTCAAGCTCGCCGAACAGCAAGCCCGCGAGCAGGCCGAGCGCGAGCGCGAACGCCGCCGGCGCGATGCCGACAAGGAAAAGAAACGCGACAAGGGCAAGACCCTGCACGTCGCGGGCGACAAGGCCGGCCGCCGGCGCAAGCGCAAGCAGGCGCCGGAGCGCCGCCGCGCGTCGCAGGTCAACGTCGAGACGATGCACGGCTTCGCCAAGCCCACCGCCCCGGTCAAGCGCGAGGTCGAAATTCCCGACATGCTGACGGTGTCGGACCTTGCCCAGCGCATGGCCGTCAAGGGCAACCAGGTCATCAAGGTGCTCTTCAACATGGGCGCGATGGTCACGATCAACCAGACCATCGACCAGGACACCGCGATTCTCGTCGTCGAGGAGATGGGCCACACGCCCAAGCCGATCCGCGAGACCGAGGTCGAGGACAGCATCCTCGAGGAAGTCGCTACCGCGTCCACCGCCGATCCAGTGGCCAGAGCACCGGTAGTTACGATCATGGGTCACGTCGACCACGGCAAGACCTCGCTGCTCGATCACATCCGGCGCACGCGCGTCGCTGCCGGCGAGGCCGGTGGCATCACCCAGCACATCGGTGCCTACTCGGTGGAGACCTCGCGCGGCGAGATCACCTTCCTCGACACGCCCGGTCATGCCGCCTTTACCGCGATGCGTGCCCGGGGGGCGAACGCGACCGACATCGTCGTGCTCGTGGTCGCGGCCAATGATGGCGTGATGCCGCAGACGGTCGAGGCCATCCAGCATGCGAAGGCGGCCGGTGTGCCGCTGATCGTCGCGGTCAACAAGATCGACCTCGAAGACGCCAACCCTGACAACGTCCGCACCGGGCTCAGTCAGCACGAGGTCATCCCCGAGGACTGGGGCGGCGAGACGCTGTTCGTCAACGTCTCGGCCAAGACCGGCCAGGGTGTGGAAGATCTGCTGGAATCGATTTCGCTGCAGGCGGAGCTGCTCGACATCAAGGCCGTCGCCGAGGGTCCCGCACAGGGGGTCGTCGTGGAGGCGAGCCTCGAGAAGGGCCGTGGTTCGGTGGCGACCGTGCTCGTGCAGCGCGGTCAGCTCAAGGTCGGTGACGTGCTGCTTGCCGGGCGCGAAACCGGGCGCGTACGCGCGCTGTTTGACGAGCAGGGCCAGGCGGTGAAGTCGGCCGGTCCGTCTACGCCTGTCGTGGTTCTGGGTCTGTCGGGCACGCCGTCGGCTGGCGACGAAGTGCTGGTCGTCGATGACGAACGCAAGGCGCGCGAGGTGGCCTCGTACCGCCAGGGCAAGCAGCGCGACGTCAAGCTCGCCCAGCAGCAGGCGGCGAAGCTTGAGGACGTCTTCAGCCAGATGGAGGAGAACGAGGCCGCGTCGGTACAGCTGATGATCAAGGCCGACGTGCAGGGCAGCGCCGAGGCGTTGCGCGATGCGATGACGAAGCTCTCCAGCGACGAGGTGCGCGTCAAGGCCGTGTCTACCGGCGTCGGTGGCATCACCGAATCCGACGTCAATCTCGCGTCCGCGTCGGGCGCGATCATTATCGGGTTCAACGTGCGCGCCGACGGTGCCGCGCGCCAGGCGATCAAGGACACCGGCGTGGATGTGCGCTACTACAGCATCATCTACGAGGCGATCGACGACGTGAAGGCGGCGATCTCCGGGCTGCTCTCCCCCGAGGTGCGCGAG
>PWYM01000007.1 GCA_003567855.1 Gammaproteobacteria bacterium
ACGCCAATGCAGCCCGCGGAAGGCTTCGCGCCCATCGCGGCCGCCGACGCGCGGGTGCTTGTGCTTGGCAGCATGCCCGGTGTTGCGTCGCTCGATGCCGGGCGCTACTACGCGCATCCGCGCAACGCGTTCTGGCCGATCATCGCGACACTTTGCGGCGTACCCGAGGTGCCGCCGCCGGCTGACCGCCCGGCGTTGCTGCACGCGCATCGCCTGGCGCTATGGGACGTGCTTCGCCGCTGCCGCCGCGACGGCAGTCTCGACAGCGCAATCGAGCCCGACAGCGTCGAGCCGAACGACTTCGCCGACTTCTTTACGCACCATCCGGCACTGCGCCAGGTGCTGTTCAATGGCGCGGCTGCCGAGACGCTGTTCCGTCGCCACGTGCTGGTGCGGACGCCACTGCCCGAGGGCGTAACCCTGTTGCGGCTGCCGTCGACGAGCCCGGCAAACGCTTCGTGGCCTTACGCGCGCAAGCTCGACGCGTGGCGTTCCGCGCTCGCGCCGTGGCTCGACGGCTGACGCTCAGTCGCCGTCGAGTACTCGGCGCACCTTGGCGGCGAGTTCGCTGCGGCGGTAGGGTTTGCTGAGCAGCTGCACGCCGGCGTCGAGGCGTCCGTGGTGGACGATCGCGTTTTCCGTGTAGCCCGACGTGTACAGCACGCGCAGCGCCGGGCGCCGCCGCCGCGCCTCGTCGGCAAGCCGCCGGCCGTCCATGCCCCCGGGCATCACGACGTCGGTGAACAGCAGCGCGATGTCGTCGTGTGCGTCTATCGCTGCGAGCGCCTCGTGGCCATTTTCCGCGCGGGTCACGCGGTAGCCCAACCCCTCGAGCAGGCTGCTGACGTGCTCGCGCACCAGCGCGTCGTCCTCGACCACCAGCACGTGTTCCTCGCCTGGCGCCGGCTCGTCCACATCAGTCGGGTACACCGCCTCCGGATCGTCGGCCGTGGCGCGCGGCAGGTACAGCCGTGCCGTCGTGCCTTCGCCCACTTCGCTGTAGAGCTTGATGTGTCCGCCGCTCTGCTTGACGAAACCGTAGACCATGCTCAGTCCGAGGCCGCTGCCCTTGCCGACGGCCTTGGTCGTGAAGAACGGCTCGAACGCGCGCGCCATGTGTTCAGGTGTCATGCCGTGTCCGCTGTCGGTCAGTGACAGCATCACGTACTGGCCCGGCACGACCTCCTCGTGGCGTGCGGCGTAGTCGTCGTCGAGCGATGCGTTGGCGGTCTCGATGGTCAGTCGCCCGCCGTCGGGCATCGCGTCGCGCGCGTTGATCGCGAGGTTGAGCAGTGCGACTTCGAGCTGCCCGGGGTCGACGCGCGCCGACCACACGCCGCCACCGCGGACCACCTCTATTTCCAGCCGCTCGCCGAGCGTACGGCGCAGCAGCCCGTCCATGCCGCCGATCAGCCGATTGATGTCCACGCGCCGCGGCTCGAGTGCCTGCCGGCGGGCGAACGCGAGCAGGCGGTTGGTCAGTTCCGCGCCGCGTTCGGCGGCCGACGCGGTCATCTCCGCGAGCAGCCGCAGCTGCTGTTGATCGTCGAGTCGCTCGGTCAGCAGCTCGGCGTTGCCGAGGATTACCGTCAGCAGGTTGTTGAAGTCGTGAGCGACACCGCCGGTGAGCTGCCCCAGGGCTTCCAGCTTCTGCGCCTGGCGCAGGCGCTCGTCGAAGCTGCGCCGCTCGGTCACGTCCTGGAAATGGACGGCAAGCCCGTCGCTGGTGGGGTAGGCCGTGACCTCGAACCATTTGTCCAACGGCGGGAAGTGCTCCGAGAAAGTGATCGCGACGCCGTCGTCGAAGGCCTTGCGGTATTGCGGGCCGAACGTGGATTCGGCATCGGGGAACTCATCCCAGACGTGCCTGCCCACCAGCGATCCGGGGTCGCGCTGCAGCAGCCCACCGGCGGACCGGTTCACGAAGCCGAACCGCCACTTGCGATCGATGGTCAGGAAGCCGTCGCTGATGTGATTCAGGGTCTGGTAGAGGCGTTCCGCCGCGCGGCGCGACTCCGCCCGGACCTCGACGAGCTCGGTAACGTCCTGCAGCGCGCCGCGTACGGCGACGATTGCGCCTGATTCGTTGCGCTCGGGTTCGCCGATCGCGCGCACCCATCGAACGGGGCCGGTGCGGGGTTTGAGTTCCACGAGCTCGTCGTAGACGATGCCCTCGCGCGCACAGCGCCAGAACGCGTACTCGATTCGGGCGCGGCTTGCCGGCAGGTAGTCGCCGAGCGCGTCATCCAGCGTGGGCCTCGTGCCGGTCGGCTTGGCGTGGAGCGCAGCAGTCTGCTCCGACCAGTACATCTGCAGGGTGTCGAGGTCGACGCGCCAGCCACCGAGTCCTGCGATACGGCCGGCCAGTCGCAGTAACGCCGTAGCCTGTTCGGACTCGCGCAGCGCCTCGGCGAGTGCGGCCTCGCGACGCTCGAGCTCGGCATTCGTGCGTTCGAGCGCCGCGTTGGCGCGTTCGAGCTCGCGGGGGTGCGTAATGTTGCGGGCAGTGACCAGCTCACAGCGACGGCTATCGAAGTCGAGCGTGTGCGAGCGGATCTCCACGTGGATCAGCGTGCCGTCGCGCAGGCGGTGCTGCCAGATGCCGGCCTCGTCGAGCCCTTCGGTGACGCCGGCGACGTTCTGATGCAGACGCGCGCGTTCTTCCGGCGGGTGCAGATCCTCGAGCGTGAGTTCGAGCAGTTCTTCCTCGCGCCACCCGTAGCCGACCACCAACGCCTCGTTCACCGCGACGATGCGCAGCGAGTCGAGCTCGTAGATGAACATCGGGTCGGGGTGAGACCGGAAAAAGTGGTCGTAGGCTATTTGCATGAAGGACCAACGTCGCCGGGAAGACGTGTACAGGGCCAAGTCCGGACTTGAACGGCGGAGAGCTTAACCCAGCCCGGGGCCAGTGTCCGGGCATGGCGCGCAACCTGCGGGATTGGACGTAGAGGGGCGTGTCGTGGTCGAGATTCCAGTGCTGCAGCAGCTGCTCCGGCGCGTTGGCATGCCACGCGTCGCGGTAACTGCCGAACAGGGATCCGATCTGTGCCCGTTCGGTTTCGGGCACTGTGGCGAGCGCGGCTATCGGCAACATGCCGGCGAGCAGCATCGATAAAACTGAAATGCGCATATCTCGGTCTCCTTTGCAGTGAGGCGAGACGGTCGGGCGGGCCTGGAGGGCGTGCGACCTGCGCGGATGAATCCGCCCGGCTATCAGGGCAGTATTTCATGTTGTGGATAATTTCGTAGCTACGAAAGCGAGGCCGGCGTGCCGCGAAATCGACGGTTTCGTGCGTTTCCTGGTCATTGCGCTCGCCGGCATCCTCGCCGCTTGCGACGCCACGCCGGAGCCGACGGCGCGCGAGTCCCGGGCGTTGCCGGTGCAGGCCTGGGAGGTTGCGCCGCGCGATCTCGTGCGCCGTGTCGAAGTCTCTGCGCCGGTCACGTCGCTGCACCTCGTCGAACTCGCCGCGCAGGCCGAGGGGGTCATCACCGGGCTCGCGGTCGAGGCCGGTGATACGGTGCAGGCGGGCGATGTGCTCGTCACGCTCGACACGCGTGAGGCCGAGGCCGAGCTGGCGCGTGCCGAGTCGGCGATGCGCGAGGCGCGCGCCAACTTCACCCGTCTCGCGTCGCTGCAGG
>PWYM01000257.1 GCA_003567855.1 Gammaproteobacteria bacterium
GGCAGCAGCAGCGTATCGCCATCGCATTGCGCGACCGGGACGGTCTCCGCGTCGTAACCGAGCTTCTGGCGAAGCGTCAGCCGGTGCCCCGAGCGCCGCTGCCCGACCGCCGTCAGGCTTAGGCCGGGTGCACCGCCAATCGCCCGGTGGAACACGCCCAGCGCGCCTTCGAGCTCATCGAGCCGGATCTCGGCGTCGACATGGTGCGTGTAGGTTGCCGTACGCACCGCCCATCGGTGCCACCATCGCCCGACGGTCTCTTCCGGTTCGAGCAGGTCCTTCCAGTGCACCGGTTCAGCCGAGGATCGCCTGGGCGGCTTCGCGCACGCCGGCACGCACCTCGTCGTCGTCGCTCAGCGGCTGGATGATCGCGGCCTCCAGCGCCTGCGCCGTGGCGACCCCGGCGTGCATGAGCCTCGCGCAGTACACCAGCAGGCGCGTCGACACGCCTTCCTCGAGGTCCACGTCGCGCAGGCCGCGCAACCGCCCGGCAAGTTCGACGAGTTGTGCCGCGTGCGCCTCGTCGAGGCCGGTTTCCCCGACGATCACGCGGCGCTCGACGTCGGCTGGCGGGAAGCCGAGCTCGAGCGCGAGGAAGCGCTGGCGGGTGCTGGGCTTGAGCGTTTTCGTCAGGTTCTGGTAGCCGGGGTTGTACGATGCGACCAGCATGAAGTTCGGCGGCGCCTTGAGCCGCTCGCCGGTGCGCTCCAGCGGCAGCATGCGCCGGTCGTCGGTCAGCGGGTGCAGCACCACGGTGACGTCCTTGCGCGCCTCGACCACCTCGTCGAGGTAGCAGATGCCGCCCTCGCGCACGGCGCGCGTCAGCGGCCCGTCGGCCCAGACGGTCTCGTCGCCGCGCAGCAGGAAGCGGCCCGTGAGGTCGGAGGCGGTCAGGTCGTCGTGGCAGGCGACGGTGAACAGCGGCCGCCCGAGACGGGCGGCCATGTGTTCGACGAAGCGCGTCTTGCCGCAGCCGGTCGGCCCCTTGAGCAGCACCGCGATGCCCAGCCGGCTCGCCTGCTCGAAGATCTCGCACTCGTCGCCGAGCGGGACGTAGAACGGCAGCGTCGCATCGTCACCGGTCAGCGGCAGCGAGCTCATCGTGCGCCGACCGGCTCCGGCTCGGCTCCGGCATTGCGTTCATGCGCGGCAAGGTCCCCCGGTTCGGGCTCACGCCGTGCCGGGCCGAGCAGCGCCCACAGCAGCAGCAGCACGCCGACGACGACCGCGATCCCCGAGCCCCAGCGCATCACGTAGAACAGCACGAGGTCGTCCTGCACCTCCATGAAGCCCATGCCCATGACCCGCTGCAGGTGCACCTGCACAGTGCCGCCGAAGGTCAGCGTGAAGGTCATGAAGCACATCGCCGAGGTCGTGATCCAGAACGCCCACATGTTGAGGATCTGGTTGTAAGGTCGGCGGCCGCGCAGCGCCGGCAGCGCGTAGGTCATGATCGCGATGTTGAGCATCACGTAGGCGCCGTAGAACGCAAGGTGGCCGTGCGCGGCGGTGATCTGGGTGCCGTGCGTGTAGAAGTTCACCGGCGACAGGGTGTGCATGAAGCCCCAGACCCCGGCACCGAAGAACGACACCGCCGCGCAGCCCAGCGTCCACAGCAGCGCCGCCTTGTTCGGGTGGTTACGCCCGCCACGCCACACCATGTAGAACGCGAAACACAGCATCGCGAAGAACGGCAGCACCTCGAGCGTCGAGAACAGGCTCCCGACCCACTGCCAGTACGCCGGCGTGCCGATCCAGTAGTAGTGGTGGCCGGTGCCGAGCAGGCCGGTGAACAGCGCGAGCGCGACGATCACGTACAGCCACTTGTCGACGATTTCGCGGTCCACGCCGGTCAGCTTGATCACGAGATAGCCGAGCAGCGCGGCCATGATCAGCTCCCACACGCCCTCGACCCAGATATGCACCACGTACCACCAGTACAGCTTGTCGAGCGAAAGGTTGGCCGGGTGGTAGAACGCGAACAGCCAGAAGATCGCCGCGAGCCACAGCCCGAGCATCAGGATGATCGACACCGAGGTCTTGCGCCCGGCGATCAGCGTGCGCGTGCCGTTGTAGAGGAACATCAGGAACGACACGGTGAACGCGAACTTCACCCACAGTGGCTGCTCGAGGTAATGCCGCCCGCCGTGGACCCCGAACATGTAGCCGACGACCGCCGCGGCGCCGGCCAGCGCGAAGATCGCGAGCTGTATGTACGCGAGCTTGGGGCTGTAGATTTCCTGTTCGGTCTCCTCGGGCAGGATCCAGTAGGCCGCGCCGAAGAACGCGATGATCAGCCACACCAGCAGCAGGTTGGTATGGATCATCCTGAGGATGTGGAACGGAAAGATCTCCGCGAGGAAGTGCGGAAACACGTACACCGTGCCCGCGAGCAGTCCGAAGGTCACCTGGCCCGCGAACAGCGCCAGTGCGACGACGAAGAAGGGATAGGCCACCCGCTGCGTGGCGTACTTCGGCTGCTGGATCGGCTGTGCAGTCGCCATGTCGTTCTCCCCGATCTTGTTACGGCCCGGCGTCGAATCAGCCGGAGATTTCCGGCGGCCAGCCCTTGGTGTCTATGCCGTCCACCCATTCGAAGAAGTCGACCAGGGCATCCATTTCCTCGTCGCTGATGTCGAACGCCGGCATCTGGCGGCGCCCGGGGGCGCCGGTGGGCTGGGCACGTATGTATCCGCCTATCGCCATGCGGGCGCCCTCCGGGCTTTCGTGTCCGCCGAAACGCTCCCAGACGTTGCCGAGTTCGGGTGCGAAGTAGGCGCCCTCGCCGAGGATGGTGTGGCAGTTGATGCACGAGTGGCGCTCGAACACGAGCTTGCCCTGGATGACGCTCTCGCTGAGCTCCGCGTGCGCGGTCGACCGGGCCAGGATGTACCAGTGGCTGTGGGCCGTGAGCGCGACGAAGATCACCAGGAATATGGCCGAGCCGCCGTAAAATACATTGCGGGCGGCGGCCTTGCTGAACCGCTCGGATAGCATCTTGTTTCCCCCCTTGGCGCCCGTCGCGGGCGCCGCGCCACTTTCCGGTGTGAACCGCGGCTGTTGTGTTTTCTTCTGGCCTGCGTGCCGGCCGGGGTACCGGTGGTCATGTGCCGGGAGGTGCCGGCCGCCTGCGCAGGTCAAGGCTAATTTCGCCCACCATGCGGTCGTGGGTCAATGAATTTCGGGCGCAGTCGGGTGTTGCGGCGCAATAGCTGCAGCGCAATAGGCGCGTCACGCTGCGCGTGCGATGCTCCGCGCTGGCAGGTCGACAACGACCGTGCACAATCGTGGCCTGATATCCGGGAGTGCCTGCAATGACGGACCACCAGCTCGTGCCGTGGAACGACCTTTCCGCGGAGCGGCCCACCCACGCCCGCGTCGCCAACGTTGACCTCGTCGTGATCCGCTGGTCCGACGCCGACGAGGTGTCGGTGCTCTACGGGCGCTGCCGCCACCGCGGTGCCCTGATGTCGGACGGCACCGTCGACGACGGGCGGCTGACCTGCCGCCTGCACGGTTCGACCTACCGCTACCGCACCGGCAGGAACATCCACTACCCGGGTGCGGACCTGAAACGCTTCAAGGCCTGGATCGAGGACGGCTGGGTCTGCGTCGACGCCGACGAGATCGCCGCGTGGGA
>PWYM01000172.1 GCA_003567855.1 Gammaproteobacteria bacterium
ATCGATATCGTGTTGCATGGGAGCAGGGCGATCCGGATGCCGTAGTGGCGCTGTTTTCCGAAGACGCCGCCTATCACGAGACCCCATTCGATCCGCCGATGGTCGGTGCTGCGGCGATCCGCCGCTATTGGGAAGACGGTGCACGTGATGGCCAGGCCGACGTGCGCTTCGAGGCCGAGATCACCGGCATTGATGGCAGTATCGGATATGCGTGGTGGCGTGCACGGTTCACGCGCACGCCCGGTAGCAGCATGGTTCAGCTGGACGGCATCTTGCGCGCAACGTTCGATGACACCGGCCGATGCACCACGTTCCGGGAGTGGTGGCACCGGCGTGAAACACCGGCTGAAAGTGCTGGCGATGATCGTGATTTCTGACATGGGCATATGATCACTTGAAACTCCCGGAGAAGCTGCTGATCGTATCGGTCGCGATTGCGCTCTGCGGGATCGCAGGCTACGCCTGGCTGGTCGGCAGCGTCGGCGGACAGACTGCGATCGGCAACCGGGTGTATCCGGCGGGCGTGCTGCTGACGGCGGCGGTAGGCGTCGTCGCGCTGTTCGCCGCCACCTACGCGCAGCGGCGACTCGCCTACGTTGCGCTGGCCATCAGCGGGGTGTTCGTCGTGGCGGTGTTCACGTTCGTCGCCGCAGTCGAACCGCGGGTCGCGTACGAGGCGGGGCAGTCGCGCATCGCGGCGTTCCAGACGCGTGCGGCGCGCAACGCGATCGAGTCCCTGCAGTGCGACGATGGCGCCGCAGTGCACATGCTCGAGTCGAGCGAACGGCGCTGGTCCGTGATGCTGTTCCGGCGCGAGGGGGAAAGCCGTCGCGCCGAGCAGCTTGCCGGCTTCAACGTGCTGGATCTGGCACGTCGCTGCGAACTCAGCGATCCGGTCGGTCTGCGCGAGTCTCGCGCCGAACTGCTCGCGAGCTGCACCAATGTCTCCGGACGCAGAGTTGAGCACCTGGTCGAGCGCATCCGGAACAAGTCCTGTCCCTACGAGGAGAAAGCACGATGACCCGAGCCCTGATCGTAATCGATGTACAGCAGGCGCTATGCCACGGCGCGGGCGCCGCATGGCAGGCGGATGCGATGATCGAACGCATCAACGCGGTTGCCCCCCGCATGCGTGCGGCGGGCGAGCCCGTGGTGTTCGTACAGCACGAGTCAGCCGGCGGCGAACTGGCCCACGGCAGTTCGGGATGGCAGCTCGCAGACGGGCTCGACGTGAAGCCCGGTGACCTGCGTGTGCGCAAGGCGACTCCGGACGCGTTTCACGATACGCCACTGAAGGCGCTGCTCGATGAGCGTGGCGTGCAGACACTCGTGGTCTGTGGGCTGTTCACGGAGTTCTGCGTGGATACCACGGCGCGGCGGGCGCTCGCGCTCGGATACCCGGTGACGCTGCTCGCCGACGCGCACAGCACTGCCGGCAATGCAATCCTCAGTGCCGAGCAGGTGATCGCCCATCACAACGCGACACTGCCGGAGATCGGCAGTTTCGCTGGCAAGGCCACGCTCGCCTCGAGTGCAAGCGTTGCGGGTACTGCACCGGCCTGAAGAAGGGGCGGCGAAACGCCGCGCGCGTCGCCACCCCTGGGGCCGTGGGCGTCAGGCGGCTACGCTGCCCGCGGACTTCACGCGTTCTACCGTGACAGGTACCGGCCTGCAGATCGTGCTGCACACCGGCGAATGGTCGCGCGCGAAACCGATCAGGTCGTCGAGTTCGTCGTCGCTGCAGTCGGCGCTGATCTGCATCCGGATGCGGATCTCTCGATAACCGGCCTGCACGTCGGGGTCCATCGCGAGCAGGCCCTGCAGGTCGATTTCACCCTCCAGTTCAGTCGACAGTTCATCGATGTGGATGCCACGCGCGGTGGCGTGCAGCACCGTCGTCGTCGTCACGCAGCCGGCGAGTGCGTGGAGCAGGTACTCCACTGGGTTCGCACCTTCATTGTGGCCAAGAAGGATGGGGGGTTCTCCATTGGTATAGCAGAAGGGTTCAGTGCGCGACTGGTCCTCGGCGCCCGCGCCGTAGAAGTCACGAATCGTCGAGCGGTTCTCGCCGCCGGTGATCCACCGATTCCGGGCCCGGAACCTGAAGCGGGTCAAGTCGCGGTCGCGGTCGAGGGTTTCCAGGGTCTGGGTCATCTGTGCAAGGTCGATGCCGTTGCGGGTCTGTGCCGTGTTCATCTTCAGGGTGCCTCACTGCATTGTTGAGCGGTTGTTTCGATTCGTCTCCCAGTCTGCACCGCGCGGCGCTATAAGGGAGTGACTGCCAGAGTACGTCGCGTTCCGGGCAGACATCAGCGGTGTCCGGGCCACGGTCGGGGCAGCTGTGCCACTCATTGGAGGGCTGCGGTGTCACGGGTGGCTTCCGACGGTGTCGAGGTATTGCTCGTCGCAGTCCGCGAGACTGCCGGCTCTGCGCTGTACGGACTTCTGGACGTGCTGGGTGCCGCGGGTACGCTGTGGCAGACGTTACTCGGCGAGGCGCCGGGTCGCGGTGTCTTCCGGGTGCGCATCGTTGCGCCTGCGGCGTCACCGTTCCGCTGTGGCCATGAAATACCAGTGCATCCGCACGTCGGGATTGACGCCGATCCGCATGCCGATCTGGTCATCATCCCCGAACTGTGGCTTGCACCGGACGAGTCGCTGCGCGGGCGCTATCCCGAACTCACCGACTGGCTGCGACGCCGCCACGCTGCAGGCAGTACCCTGTGTTCCGCGTGCTCGGGGGCCATGCTCCTGGCAGAAACCGGGTTGCTTGACGGCTGCGAGGCCACTTCACATTGGGCGTATGGCCGGCTGTTCGAGCGTGATTATCCCGAGGTGCGTTTCCGTCCGGCGCCGAACCTGGTGTTCGCCGACCGTCGAGGCACGATCCTCACAGCCGGCGGAACCACCTCGTGGCACGACCTCGCGCTCTACCTCATTGCGCGCCATGCGGGTCCCGGCGAGGCGCTGCGCATCGCGAAGATCTACCTGATGAAATGGCATGCGGAGGGTCAACTGCCTTACACGCCGCTGGTCAGGCGGACGCTGCACGCCGATGGCGTGGTGCGTCGCTGCGAGCAGTGGCTTGCCGAGCATTACGTCCAGCACGATGCGATCCGTACCACCGTTGCGATGTCGGGGCTGCCAGAGCGCACGTTCAAGCGGCGATTCCGGATGGCCACCGGGTGTGCGCCCATCGTCTATCTCCAGAACCTTCGCGTGGAGGCGGCAAGACGGTTGCTCGAATCCGATGAGCAGCCGGTGGAGGCCGTCGGCGCCGCGGTCGGTTACGAGGATGCCTCCTTCTTCCGTCGGCTTTTCCGGCGCACGACCGGGGTGTCGCCCGGTGAATACCGGCGTATGTTCCAGCCGCTGATGGAAAACGCTGCACACGCGGTAAAGCGTGGCGGCGATTGCGCCGCGTGACGGTTCCCCGCGCAGACGGATAAGCAGCTTCCAGCGGTCCCGGCACTTCACGTTCCCACCGGGTTTCCGGGTGATGCGGACACTGCGACGCAGGTCGATGGGTGGACCTGACCGTCGATTTTCGAGCGTCGGATTCCAATATTTACCGTCAGGACAGGGGCTTGCGTGGGTCCGACCCCGCTAAGCTTGCGTGG
>PWYM01000089.1 GCA_003567855.1 Gammaproteobacteria bacterium
AGTCGAGTCACGCAAGGGAATTTCACCCTTGCGTTCTCACGGAACCGGACGTGAACCTCTCAATTCATCCGGCTCTTCATGTTCTATCACAAATATAACAAACTTACGGATGTACCAATTTCCAGTGAGGGAAAAGATCCGGTTGCTTCTTGTACACTTCCTTGAGCCACCTGATAGCGGCTCTGACCGATTTGCCTTTTTCCCATTTAACCCATTTAATCAACCTGTCATTTAGCCGCCACCATATACCAATCGTATGACCATTCCAAAATTTGCAGTAATAATTCATTACTCCTCGAATAATCGGTGAGAACCGGGCTGATACTGATTCGATGCTCGTTCGCATTTTATGAATCTTCATCGCCCTGAACTTTTCCAAAACCGAGCTTTTTGACTTACTACTTATTACATGGGTGGTCATGAGTTTTAATCCTGCCTTAGTCCTGACCATTTGTAGTTTTATGGTGAAACCCAGAAAATCCAGTTTCCTCGGATATCTCTTGTTGGATTCACCTCTGAAATTTACCACTTTGGTTTTCATTGGATGCATGACTAGTTTACAATCATCCATCCGTCCCTGAATACAGGATTTTAAAAACAACGCTTGCTTTTCTGACACACAGTGGACCACAATATCATCCGCATATCTTTCAAACGGCTTCTCAGGATGGTGGATCTCCATCCACCTGTCGAATACCACATGAAGAAATATATTTGATAGCAATGGACTGATTACTCCTCCTTGAGGCGTACCAGTAATCCTGTCTGTTATCATTCCATCCTCCTGTAATATCCCCGCCTTCAGCCATCTTTTGATATACATCAGTATCCACCTGTCCTTACAGTAATGAGATACGGCTTTTAGCAACAGATGGTGGTCTATGGTATCAAAGAAACCTTTGATATCTAGGTCTATAGCCCACTTGTACTGTAATGCCTGTTTCGTGGCCTCACGTATTGCCTGATGTTGATTTCTCCCTTTTCGATAACCGTAGGAGCTATCATGAAACTTTGGCTCAACTTGTTCATCCAAATGGGCTCGTACAACTTCCTGGGCAACTCTGTCTAAAATGGTCGGTACGCCAAGCTTCCTCTGGCCACCATCTTTCTTCTTGATTGACACTTCTTTTACCGGTGGCGGATAGTAACTACCTGAACTTAGACGGTTCCATAGCTTATAGAGTTCTTTGTCACGGATTCTATCCAATGCCTCCAAACTCATGTTGTCTATACCCGCACCGCCCTTGTTCTTCCTTACTTTCCAGTAAGCTTCCCATACCTGAAGCCTGGTTATTGGCTGTGATTTTGTTTCGTAATAGTCAATCATCCTCTTTTCAAGTTGTTGATTATGTTGAAACTTGAACATGCTAACCTCTTTGCTCCACTCCCATTACAGAAGTTTCTTCACTACTATAGGTTAGTCCGCCGCCATTATCTCGCTTCATCCTTAAGCGCCGAATTCCCCATAAATGGGTTAACCAGTCGATAATGACTTCCCTTGTTCCGTACAAACGCCTGTGGTAAGTTCTTGCCAACTTTGCCCCGGATGCCGTGTAGCCAATAATCAGGCTCTATGCTACACCTTGCTCGTAAAGGAAAACGTTATCCCGTACTTTCGACATCTTCTTACCCGCTATCGAGGTCTCTGCCGCTGGTTTAATCGATTCAACTCCTTACCACTCACCTGCAAAGGTCATAGCCCTTGCTTTTCCAGTATCGTTCACCACAATACCGTTTCCGGAAATTGCAGCATACGGTGGTTTGCTTAGTCTGCCTGAACAGCCTAAGCGGAAGGCCAGTTCTTTAATTTGTCAACCTATGGTCAGCCACTCACCAGTTTGTAAGCTCCACACACATAGAATCAATTCGTTAAAGTCTTCCATCATTTGTACAGCACCCATTCAACTGTTCAGGTTGATTGGTTCAAGGCACACACGTTCCCACGGTATGTTTCTGTTCGGGAAATCAAGGCACCTGATTCTGATTATCAAAATAAATGCACTCCATATTTCCGGAGATCCAACCAAAACCTTTACCCGTATGAAATATACCGTGTGTTACAGGCTGTGCTTTTTTGTAATTTAAGTTTAAAAATCACTCTTATTTATGCTAAGTTCTTTTATGTATGATAAGTATCTATTATAATCTAGTTTAGAGGTTGTTAAATGATTTTCAATAAAATTAATGATATCATTCAATCTCTCATTCTGGCTATTTTCGTAATAATACACCGCTAATTCTATTAATGAGGAATAATAATTATTTAGAATGTATGAATCTCTCGAAATGTCTTTAAATTCAATAGTTTTAAAATGTGTAAAATTTCTTTCATCGAGCATTATACCGCTTAACGCCTCAGGGTTGATATAATGATTCGTTCCTTTTGTCTCAAAGGGTAAGAGTTTATGGGTCATTCCATATACTTGCAAGAAATCATCTAAACCTGCATGAAATTTTGGAAGTATTCCTAATGCAAAGTGAATAGGCCTTTCCCATTTATTTGTTAAAATAATATCTGCTAGCAAAGCTCGTCTCGGACTAAGGTAGGTGCGCCTTTCTGATTTCAAGTCGGGTTCCAGTGTCCATTTCATCGAGTAACCTGTTTCTAATCCGTATTTTTCAATAAGTCCTTCATCAACTGGAATTTCAATTAGCAAAGTATCCCATTTGTAGTTTCGCATATCATCTATGTCATACTTAGATAAACTAATTGGGGCTTCTCTAACTAAAGGGTCAAACCCATTTTTCAATATTTTTATAAACCAAGGACGGTCTAAATGCCCAATTGGAATAGCGGTAACATCACTTCGATATTTTTCTATGGTCTGAATATAACGCACCGCATTATAGTCAAAGTCTCCGCCTAGAAAAACAATAGCATTAATCTCACAACTTTTTAAAATGTTTCTGCCAAATTCAATTTGCCAATCAGGAAAACCACCCTTTTCATAACCATTCGTATAAAATTTAATGTATTCATTCTTTTTTCCTTGATACAAGGCGAACATAGCTCTAGCACCATATTCAATTCCTATAAAAGAATACGCATTCCTAAAATCAGGGTCAAGAGATAATGCCTTTTCAAGGTACTCAATCACATTATTTGAATACTCAATATGATTTTCTTTAATCAAAGGTTTAGAGTCATATAGCATATAATGAGTAAAATACCCTAAATAGTAATATGTTTCAGCATCTTCAAGTCCATTTTCTACTGCTACTTTTAGAATTTCAACAGCTTTTTTATAGTCTTCATTTTTAAAAGCTTCAATAGCTTTGTTTTTGAAGTCACCAATTTCTATAGCGAATGATGTTGCATATGTGATTATTGCTGTAAAAAATATAATTACAGAAAACAAATTTTTATTAAAACTTCTCATACGTTCTTAATTTTCTTAAATGTCATATTATTGTTGTTCTAAAGCAATTTAAGCATAGATATTATTCAATTTCCAAATGCAGTTTCGTTTTTTTTAGCATTGCCTGCAACGGCCCCGGGATTGGTGCAGTGAAGCCCGATGTGTTGCTTTTGCAACACAGAAAAGGGCTGAGCTGTCACCTAATCGGGCTTTATTGCATCAATCCTCGTGATGGTCACTGTACGCCG
>PWYM01000065.1 GCA_003567855.1 Gammaproteobacteria bacterium
AAACCAGAGTGTAGCGCGTATTTCCAGAGTTCAATTTGTATTTTAACTTCCCCCCCCAAGTCCTTTTCCCACAATATCATAGAGTGTTTTAAGTGTCAGGTTACTTCCGTCGTTTTCTACTCTCGAAATGTAGGTTCTTTTCTTGTCAATCAGTTGTGCAAGTTGTTCCTGGGTCAGATGTTTTTCTTCCCGTGCTTTTTTTAGCATAAGTCCGACTTTGAAAGTTTCGAATTCTCTGTCAAGCCTGTTTCGGCGGGGTGTTCCCTTTTTGCCGTAAACATTGTCTTTGATTTCTTTCCAGGATTTTATTTCCATTATTTCTTGTTTTTTCCTTCGTAATAACTATTCATCAGTCCAAGTGCTTTTTCAATTTCTTTTCCGGGGGTTTTCTGCGTTTTTTTTATAAATCCGTTGAGCAGGATGACCAGTTTTCCGTGGTCAAAGAAGCGGAAAACTCTCCAGATATCAGACCCCAGTTGAATTCGTGCTTCATATAGTCCCTTGGTTCCTTGTATGAATCTCAGGTAGTTAACAGGAATTCTCTCAAGGGTCTCAATTGCTTCAATAATTTTATAACGCTCCTGATGAAGCCTTCCATTTTTTCCGGACTTTCCAGTCTACCGGGCTTCCATAAGGTTCATTATGAAGCCCTTAGTTTTTTATCCATAGTCTGTTGCTGCCGGACGGGCATAGGAATTTTATGCAATCATACGCCTGATGAAGCCTTCCATTTTTTCCGGGGTTGTGGATGGGGAAAACCTCTTTAATGGTTTTCCGTCACGGCCAACGACAAACTTGGTAAAGTTCCATTTGATCCTGCTTCCAAACCATCCGGAAAGATTCTTCTTCAGAAAACTGAAGAGCGGGTGGGCTTTTGGGCCGTTTACTTCTATCTTTTCAAACATCTGGAAAGAGACCCCGTAATTTATCAGGCAACCCTGTTCAATTTCTCTGGCATCACCCGGCTCCTGGTTGCCGAACTGGTTACAAGGAAAACCCAGGATCTCAAGTCCCTCTTCCCTGTATTTACGGTAAAGCTCTTCAAGTCCTCTATACTGCCCGGTAAAACCGCACTTACTCGCGGTATTTACAATTATAAGTACCTTTCCCCTGTACCTGTCGAGGCTTACCTCCTCCCCTTTCAGGGTGACAGCCTTTATATCGTAAATTGTTTTAGTCATATGAATAATTATTATACTGTCTAAACAACCAAAATATATTATTGTTCAGAGGTTGAAGTTCCAGGGGCCGGCAACGTTTTTTTCCCCGAAAGGGAGATCTTAACAGAACTTCTTTTTAGTTTTGTTGTTATTATTATAGTTTTATATTTTAATTCGTAATCCTTTTCCAACCAGGACTTCAAAATATGAAATGATCATTCAGATATGAGCTATGAGTTGCTGAGAGTTTTGCTGTATTTTGATATTTTCTCATATCCCCTTACAAAGAGGGAGATTATAAGCTATTCTGGAATTTCAAACCAGGGTGGGAATAATATTGACGTAGCTCTTGAGATGCTGCAAAGGAAAGGGTTGATAAACCGTTTTGGCGGACTTTATTATGTGGAGGGTAACAGGCAGAATGTAGCAAGGCGTCTTAACGGCAATAGCAGGGCTGCCGGAAGAATGAAGACGGCAAAAAGGTTTTCCCGGCTTATTTCCTGGTTCCCCTTTGTGCGGGGGGTATTCATATCCGGTTCTCTTTCAAAGGGCTTTGCAGCAAAGAGGGATGATATTGACTACTTTATAGTTACAGAACCCGGGCGGTTGTGGCTGGTGCGATCGCTGCTAATCCTTTTTAAGAAAATTTTTCTTTTGAATTCGTACAGGAATTTTTGCATCAACTATTTCGTAGACAGCAACCATCTGTTTATCAAAGAGCACAACCGGTTCACTGCCACCGAGATAGCTTTTCTGGTACCACTTTTTAACAATGCAATGTACCAAAGGTTCCTGGATCAGAATAGCTGGGCAGGGAACTATTATCCCAACTTAATGGATAAAAATAAACATGATTGCCACAATCATGAACCTGCCCTGAAGAAAGTTTTTGAGAAGATGTTCTCCGTTTCGCTGACCGATAAATTAGATATGTATCTCTACAGGAAATCCCTTTCCTATATAAGAGCCAAGTTTTCACATATGGATGAGGATAATTTTTCGCAAAGCTTCAGGGTTCTCAGGCATGAGCTGAAGTATTTACCAAACAGTCAGCATTTCAGTATAATGGACAAGTATAAAGAGAGGGTTAACCGGTTTATGAAAAAACATGAGTTTCTCCAGGCAGCAGAGTAAGATCCTTATGACAAAAAAGTCCCGTAATATATGGATTTTCGGGGGTACCGGCTTCATAGGGTCGGCTCTTGTAAAGCTGTTGTCGCGCGACGGGGCCAACAGGCTGCACCTCTTAATTCATAAAAGAGCACCATGGAAGTTACTGGAAGGTTTCAATACTTTTACCGGCACTCTTGCTGATGTTGAGCCTGTCTGGTTTGAACGATATCCACCGGATATAGTTTATCACCTGGCGAGACCTGCGGGGAGTAATACGGTTACCCGCAAACTGAGGTCCGTTGCGGGTGAAAAAGCCAACAGAAGGCTGGCAAATATTTTCAGGGCACTGCCGGTACCTCCCGTGGTTGTATATGTGAGCGGGTCATTAATGTACGGCAACAGGCCGGCCACCGATCCCGCATCTGAGAATTCGCCGCTTAAACCCGCATCTTTTGCGCATTACTATTACCGCAATGAGCTGCCCTGGATCGAAGCTCAAAGCGAAGGGTTTCTTGATATACGTTTTGCACGTCCGGGCTGGATCGCCGGACCGGCTTCATGGTTCATGGAATTTTTCTTTAACCGATGGAGGCGGACAGGCAAGGTGCCTTGTTACGGGGGGGGAATGCAGCATATGTCTGTCACCGATACTGCCGACTGCGCTGCAATGATACATACCCTGGGTCAACACGGCTCAAAAGGGGGCAACCTTAATATCTTTTCGGCAGATATTATCACACAACTTGACTTTTCAAATACCCTTGCCCGCCTGCTGAATGCTGAAACTGAAATGATACCGGAGTACCGCATCAGGCGATCGTACGGAAAGGTTACTGCAGCAGCCCTGCTCTCCTCCTCTCCCATGGGTACTCTGTACCCTGAGCTCCACCGCAGGGCCGGGATTATTTACAGAAGTCCGGAACAGTTACTTGTCCCCGTTGTCAGGCTTTCTGAAAACAAACAGGGTATATTCGCCAAACTTCCATAGAGGTGTTTTCTGCAATGCCATATCGGTCTTCCATAATATCCTGTCAAATCTCCTTAACAGCCGGTTAAGGCGATGATAATACCAGGCGGGATGAACAATGCTGTAGCCTTTTCTTTTAACAGGGATGAAATCGCTGAAAGCTTTTCGTATTTGACGGATGCTGTAACACCGGCTTGGCAGGCTGCGTGAGGGCGAGTAACCTCCCCAACTGGACCTGAGTCTTGAAAATGCTGCCCTGAAGCGAAGCTTGAGCAGCTCTATGAACATGCCTGCCAGGTAATGCCTGTTCACAAATGAGAGTACAAGTATACCTCCGGGTAATGCTGCGCGGTGGAGTATCCT
>PWYM01000282.1 GCA_003567855.1 Gammaproteobacteria bacterium
GCCGACTGGCGGCTGTTCACGACGCTGGTGCGCTTCGACGCGGTGTATGTCGGCCACTTCAAGTGCAACCGCAACCGCATCACCGACTTCCCGAACCTGTCGAACTACCTGCGTGAGCTCTACCAGTACCCGGGCGTGGCCGCGACCGTGAACTTCGACCACATCAAGACCCACTACTACTACAGCCACGACATGATCAACCCGACGCGGATCGTGCCGACGGGGCCGCGGCTGGACCTCGATGCGCCGCACGACCGCGCCCGGCTCGGTGAACCCGAACCGCTGGCGCGCGCGTGAGCGCAGGCGCGCCGGGTCAGTTCTTCGGGCCGAGCAGGAGCCAGAGGATGGGGCCGACTATGGGCAGGACGAGGATCAGTACCACCCACAGCACCTTGGCGCCGGTACCCGCGCCGCTGGTCACCGTCTTGACGAGCGCGTACACCGTGACGACCAGCCAGATCAGGCCCAGCAGACCACCGACTTCAATCCCCATGCCTCAACCTCCCGTTTGCGGCACACCCGTTGCGGCCGGTGTGCGTCAGGCCGGCGCCCGCCCTCCGGGCGCGGCGTTGCAGACCCGAGACTAACAGATCAGGTGTAAAGCCATGTTGCAGATGCTCCGTACGTCCCCCGTGTCGCTGACGTCAGCCCCGGTCGGTCGGGCCCTGGCGCTGTGCGTCCTGGCGGCGCTGCTCGTCGCCTGTGGCGGCGGTATACCCGCCGCCGAACTCGACCGCAGCTACGAGCGCGTGATGGCCGAAACCGAGGACCTTGCCTACGCGGGCTTCGCCGACTCGCCAGAGCGGCTCGAGGCCGCGGTCTCACGGGTGCAGCGCTACTTCGCCGACGTCACGCCCGAATCGGTGCGCGAGCTGACCGCCGAGACCTACGCGCCCGACGGCTATCTCAACGACACGCTCGCCGCGATCCGCGGCGCCGACCGTATCGAGGCCTACTTTCTCGGCACGATGGAGCGTGCCGACGTGGTCCGCGTCGAGTTCCTGGGCACCGCGGTCGATGGCATCGACGTCTACGTGCGCTGGCGGATGCACGTCGAGGCCTCGGCGCTGGCCGGCGGCGATCCGGTCGTGACTTACGGGCTCAGCCAGTTCCGGTTCGACGACGAAGACCGCCTGCTGCTGCACAAGGATTTCTGGGATTCGGGCGGCGGCTTCTTCGAGCACCTGCCGGTGATCGGCCGCTTCGTGCGCGGCGTGCGCCACTCGCCCTGAGCGCGATGGGCCATAGCGCAGCCACGCGGCGCGTCAGCGGGCCCGCGCTGCAGGGCGGGCTGCTGCTGATGATGCTGGCGCTGGCGGCGTGTTCACCGACGCGGCTGCTGTCGGGACTCAGCCCGTCGGGGCACTACGCACTCGATGAGGGCATCGTGTACGGTGATCACCCGCGGATGCGCCTCGACGTCTATCGTCCCCACGATGCACAGTCACTGCCTGTGGTCGTCTATTTCTATGGCGGTGCCTGGGCACGCGGCGCGCGTGACCAGTACGGGTTCGTCGGTGCGTTCCTGACCGGCGAAGACGTGATCGCGGTCCTTCCGGACTACCGGCTGCATCCGGAGGTCGGTTTCCCGGACTTCGTGCACGATGCCGCCGCCGCCGTGGCGTGGGTGCAGCGCGAGATCGCCGCGTACGGCGGAGACCCCGAACGGATCATCCTGATGGGGCACTCGGCCGGCGCACACATCGCCGCGCTGCTCGCGCTCGACACCCGCTACCTTGCGCACGCCGGCAAGGACCAGGCCCCCTTGTACGCCTTCATCGGCCTGTCCGGGCCTTACGACTTCGAGCGCGATTCGGACACGCTCAAGAAGATCTTTGCGGCCGAACAGCCGCCGCAGCTCAGCAGCCAGCCCATCGATTACGCCGGCGGTGACGCGCCGCCGATGCTGCTGGTCCACGGCGGTGGCGACCGCGTCGTCGAGCCCGGCAACACGCTGCGCCTGGCGCGCAGTGTCTGCGATGCCGGCGGCGAGGCCGAGGTCATCGTCTACCCGGGCGTCGGCCATGCGCGGGTGGCCGCCGCACTGGCGCCGCCGCTCGGGTTTGCCGGCAGCAGCGGCGACGATGTGGCCGCGTTTCTGCGTCGGCTCACGGCTGGCGAACTCTCGAACGGCGTAATCTGTCCGGGCGGTTGACGGCCGTCGCCCGCGCCCGCAAGAGTGCACAAGTGCCGGCGATGCTGGCGCCGCCTTCGTCGATCGCGAGTCCGAGTCGCGGACCCGTGTAATGCGGTTGGTGACGGTGCCTTCAGTCCCCGTCGCGGGGCACGAAGCGCAGGAACACGTTCCCGGGCATGTGGTAGTAGATCCCGTAGCCCGAGTTCACGTACAGCGCGCCGTTGACGACCACCGGCCCGGGCCCGCCGAACGACCCGCCGTGCACGCGCGCACCGGAGACCGTGTCGAAGTCGCGCGCGGCGTCGTATTCCCACAGCACCTCGCCGGTGTCGGCGTCGTGGATGCGCAGCCAGCCGTCCATCGCACCGGTGACCACGCCGCCTTCGATCGCCCAGATCGCCGCCGAGATGCCCGGGTCACAGTAGTCACGGCCGTCGCAGCGGTCTTCGTAGATGCGCTCCCAGAGCACCTCGCCGCTGCGCACGTCGAGCGCGAACAGCCCCGGCCGTGGCGGTTCCTCGTGGTCGAGCCCGTCATCGAAATCCGACATCGGCACGAACAGCCGGTCGCCGGCGAGTGCCATGCCGAAGTGGATGCCCCCCTGGATGCCGCCGCGCCCGAGCTTGCGGTTCCACAGCAGCTCGCCCGTGTCGGGATCGAGCGCCCAGACGTCACCGGACTTCTGTCCGCCGAGCAGGATCTCGCCGTCAGCGGCGAGCACGGTATTGGCGCCGAAGTCGAGGTCCGGACCGTCTTCCTCGGGGCAGTTGGGATTGGGGTCGCCGCCGTAATAGTCGTAGCAGGCCATGTTCCAGGCGTCGCCGGCGAGCGCCTGGAAATGCCAGCGCTGCTCGCCGGTCTCGAGGTCGAAGGCGATGATTGCGTTGGAGTGGTCCTCGGCCGGCGAAGAGTAGTTCTGGCCGGTGCCGACGTAGAGCTGGCCGCGCGCGGCGTCGATGGTCGGGGCGTTCCAGCTCGGCGCGCCCGACGGCGCGAGGATGGGCGTGCCGAGCTCGGTGCGGTCGACCTCGGTCGGCGGCTCGGGAATGGTATAGCCCTTCCAGACCTGCTCGCCGGTCGTGGCGTCGAGTGCGACCACCGAGCCGCGGAAGCTGCAGCACGGGTAGTACGGGTCGGCCGCCGACGTGACCTCAAGCGACGAGACCGGCGCGTAAATGCGCCCGTCGTGGTAGACCGGCGAACCCGTGGACGTCGCGTTCGCGTGGTCGTCGAGCTTGGTGACCCAGAGCTTCTCGCCGCTGAGCAGGTCCAGCGCGTAGACGCGCGCGAAAATGTCGCCGAAGAACGCGATCGGCCGCGCATCCTCGTCGCCGGCATCCCATGGTGTGATGCCGATCGCGGTGCGCACCTCGGCGCTGGCACGGAAACGCCAGCGTTCGCAGCCGGTCTGCTCGTCCAGCGCATACACCGTGCCGTCCTGGCTGCCGATGTAGACGGCGCCCCCGGCGGTGTTAGGGTGTGAGCGCGCGCGGTTCGCGTGCGGCAGCGCGAAGGCCCAGTCCACCTCGAGGCGGGTCGCGTCGGCGGCCGTGATGCCGGCGGTGTCCGCGGGCTGGTAGCGCGAGTTGTACGGGTCTACGCCGGCCCAGCCGCGTTGCACCGGCGGCTGGGCGAAGTCGAACCGGGCCTGTGTGCCTTCACAGCGCGGCGGATCGGGGTAGCGCGCGGTGCCTTCGAGCGGAATCTCGGCGGCGAGGAACTCGGACACCGCGACCTTCTGCTCGCGTGACAGCATCTCGGCCTGCTGCTGCATCAGCCCGTCGGTCATCGATGCGAGGATTGCATCGCCGGCCATCATGTTCAGGAAGGTGCGGTGGGGGGCGCGCGCGACACCGCCTTCGTGGCAGGTGGCGCAGTACTGCGCGTAGACCGCTTCACCATCGGGCCTGCCGTCGGCCGCGCGCAGTGCCTCTGCGCCGTTGGCGGCAACGCCGCTTTCGACGGCCGGTGTCGCGTCATCGTGGGTGCCGGGCGCATCGCCGCGGTCACAGCCGGCCAGTGCAAGCGTGATGACGGCGGCGCAGGTGGCGGCCAGCGCCGCCGGATGCTGAATCGTCGGAACAGGCTTCACGTCGTCTCCCCCAGCGAATGCGAGCCGGCCCGTTGTGCGTGGTGCCGGTTCAGAGCGCCCCGGGCGGCTTGCCGTCGGGGCCGTAGATGTAGTCGTCGATGACCTTGTGGAAATGCCGGATGCGCAATTCCTGGTTGCCGATCCACAGCCCCCGGTAACCACGCGAGTGCATCCCCTGCTGTACCGTCGGCAGGTTGAACGCGTCCTGGTCGAGCACCAGGCCGATCGACTTGTCGCCGTGCTTGAACTGCCCGTGCTCCGGCCGCTCCGGCCATTCCTCACCGTCGGGAATCAGCTCGTAGGTCTGCACGTCGAAGTACATGCGGTCCGGGTCCGTCGGGTGCGGGCGCTGGCGAAACAGCATCAGGTCATCGGCGTGAATGTTGAGCGTGATGTTCGGAAAGATCAGGTAGTGGTAGTCGTCGGTGAGCTGGTCGTCGTTCAGCCGCGAGTAGTCCTTGCCCTGGTCGGCGCCGTGCTTGCGCTTGAACTTCTGGATGTTCACGCGCAGATCCTTGATCTTGCCGTCGTAGTCGGCCGGGTCCATCCCGGCCTCCTGCATGATCGCCTTGATCGCCGGCGGCACGTCGGGTGGAAGCTTCACGCGCGGGCTGATTGTTGCAAACGGGATCAGGTAGCGGTTGTGGCGCTCATAGCAGTCGATCTGGATGTTGTAGTCATCGAGATACCACAGCAGCTGCGGATGGATGCCCTGCACGTGGTAACTCTCGTTGAAGGCGTCGACGGAAGTCTTCCAGTTGCAGTCCCACTCGATGGTGACGTCGCGCGTCAGCGCCATCCTGTCGAAGTTGTACGGCGCCAGGTGCTGCGGGATCGGGTCGAGGAAGTCGAGCAGCGGTTCAACCTCGGGATTGAAGCTGTACCAGACGAAGCTGCCCCAGGTGTCGCAGCGCATTTCCTCCAGTCCGCGGCACGGTGCGCCCTGCGGGAAGGTCTCGAGGTCGGGAATGTTCTCGAAGCTGCCGTCGAGGCGGTATTCCCAGTGGTGGTAGGCGCACTTGAAGGTTTTCGCAGAGCCGATCCCGGGTCCGCGCAGGCGGTTGCCGCGGTGCTGGCAGACGTTGTAGAACGCCTTCACGCCGCCGTCTTCCTGGCGCACGACGAGTACCGATTCCGGGCCCATCTCGGTGACGACATAGTCGCCCGGCTCGGGAATATCGTCCTCGCGGCACGCGAGCAGCCACACCCGGGTCCAGATCCGCTCCCACTCGAGCTTCATGAACTCGTGGTCGTAATAGCGTGCGTGCGCGATCGTATCTGTGCCGAGCTCGGGGTCCGGCGCCTTCCCGGCAGGTGTCTCCGGGCTGTCCTCCGGGCGTACGCGCGGCACCTTCACGTCGCGAAGCTCGTCGAGCTTGCCGTAGTCGCGGACGATCGTGTCTTTCACATTGCGGCGCATGACTACCCCCGGGTGACGGTGCGGCTAGGCGTACGAGGAATACGGGGCCGTCCCTGGCCCCGAGGATACGCCTGGTTCAGTACTGGACGCGCTTGGTGAAGCCGTTGTCGGCAACGACGTTGGCGCCCTGCAGCACGCTGGCCGCGGGGCTTGCGACAAACACCGTGACGCGCGCGATTTCCTCCGGTGAACCCATCCGGCGGGACGGGATCTGCTTGAGCGTCGCCTTGTAGAAGTCGGGCATCGTGCCCTCGATCATCTCCCAGGCGCCGCCCTCAAAGTACACCGGCCCGGGCGTGATCGAGTTGACGCGGATGTTCTTCGCGGCGACGAACTGCGAGAGCTGCTTGGCGTAGTTCAGCAGCGCCGCCTTCATCGCGTTGTAGGCCATTGGCCCGACGAAGAACTCGACTGCATTGGTCGAGCTGATCACGACCACCGACGCGGCGTCGGACTTCTCCAGGTGCGGCATCAGCGTCTCGACGCCGCGCACGGTGCCGAGCACATCGATCTCGAAGTTCTTCCACCAGTTCTTCTCGGAGTCCATCCCGCCGCCGGCGCTGACGTTGGGGATGAAGATGTCGCAGCCGCCGAGCTGTTCGGCGGTTGTTTCCAGCCACGCCTTGTAGGCGTCGCCGTCGCGTACGTTGACCTCACCGCCGACGGCGTTGACGCCCTTTTTCTTCAGTTCGGCAACGGCGGCTTCGACCTCCTCGGCGTCGCGCGAGCAGATGCCCACGTCACAGCCCTCGTCGGCGAGCAGGTCGACGATGCGTCGGCCGATGCCCTTGGTGGAGCCGGTGACGATCGCTTTCTTTCCCTTGAGTCCCAGGTCCATGCGGTGTCTCCCCTCGGGTTCTTGCTGGCTGGTGGCGGGCTACGGCGCCGCCCGGTTCGGTATGCACTCCAGTATACTGGCTGTGAAACCGGACACAAACAGGCTTGACTGTTTTTTTGTGACTCAGGATCGCGGCCCGCGGACGGGCCGCGGCGGCCGACTGCAGGAGGCGAAATGGCGACGATCATCGTGACCGACCGTGAAGGCGACACCCACGAGGTGGAGGGCAAGCTGGGGTTGCCGATCATGGAGACGCTGCGCGAGCTCGAATACGGCGTCGAGGCGCTGTGCGGCGGCATGTGCTCGTGCTGCACGTGCCACGTCTACGTCGAATCCGACTGGTTCGCGAAGCTGCCCGACCGGCACGATGACGAGGAGGAGCTGCTCTCCGAGGCCGAGGACTTCCGTCCCGACGCGTCGCGTCTGAGCTGCCAGGTCGAGTTCACCGACGGCCTCGACGGCATACGCCTGACGATTGCGCCCGAGGAGTGAGCGGGTGCGCCGCGGCCTCGCGGCCGCGGCGCACCCTCACTGCACTGTCAGCGCATTGTCGAGCATCAGTTCTGCGCCGTTGACGAAGCGTGACTCGTCGGATGCGAGGTAGACGACCATGTGCGCGACGTCCTCGGGGCGCCCGACGCCGATGTGGCCGAGTGCCGCCTTCGCGTCATCATCGCTGACGCCGAGCTCCCGGTTCGCGTTGGCGATCATCGGGGTCTCGATCGCGCCTGCGTGGATGGAATTGGCGCGGATGTTGTAGCCGTTCATCTGGCAGTGCACCGCGACCGCCTTGGTCATCGAGCGCACCGCGCCCTTCGCGGCCGAGTACGCGAAAAACACCGGGTAGCCGATGTGCGACGCGACCGACGACATGTTGATGATCGAGCCGCCACCGCGCTTTTTCATCGCCGCGATTGCCGCCTGCATCCCGAGGAACACGCCCTCGTTCATCACCGCGTTGGCGAACCGGAACTGTTCGAGCGTGGTGTCCTCCGGGGTGGCGACGACGACTACGCCGGCGTTGTTCACCAGCACGTCCAGGCCGCCGAACTCGCGCTCCGCGGTGCCGATCGCGCGCGCCCAGTGGGCGCTGTCGCGCACGTCGTGTTCGACGAACACCGCCGAGCCCGGGTGCTTGGCGTTGATCGCCTCGACCGTGGCCTGGCCGCCCTCGGTGTTGACGTCAGTGACGACGACCTTGGCGCCTTCGGCGGCGAGCGCCTCGGCGTCAGCGCGGCCGAGCCCCGAACCCGCGCCGGTCACCAGCGCGACCTTTCCCTTGACCCTGTCCATCTGATATCCCCCGGTGTTGCAGTGTGCCGCGAAGCGGCCGTCCGGAAATTAGCAGTCAGGCCGTACGGTTTCAATCATCTTTGACTTTTATAGACCGGCGCGACATGCTTCGCCGGGTTGCGTCTGCGTAGGGGATATCGCGATGGGGAAACGCGGCCTGCGTGCCAGCCGGGCGCGCGTCGAGGCTGCCGTGCCCAGCGGGTGGCAGGCTCAGAAGAGCGCGTCGACCCGCAACCTGATCATCGAGGCGGCGATCCGCTGCTTCGTCGAACTCGGGTACGGCCAGACGACGACCACCCGCATTGCCGAGATGGCGGGGCTGTCGCGCGGCGCGATGCTGCACCACTTCCCGTCGAAGATCGATATCGTGCGCGCCGCGGTCGAGTACCTGCACGCGAAGCGGCTCAAGGCGTTTCGCAACTCCATAGGCAGTATCCCGGCCGATGCCGATCGCGTCAGCTACGCGGTGGAGTCTTACTGGCGCCACATCAACCACCCGTGGTTCATGGCATTTTTCGAACTCTCCGTCGCCGCGCGCACGGACAGCGAGCTGCGCGACATCCTGATGCCGGCGCAACGCGCGTTCGAGCGCGAGTGGGATCTCACCGCGCGCGAAATTTTCCCCGAGTGGGAAGACCCGGACGCGTTCGAACTCGCGCTCGACCTCACGCGCTGCCTGATGGAAGGCATGGCGATGAGCTTCATGACGCACGACCCGAGCGAGCGTGACCGGCGCCTGCTCGCCTACCTCGAGCACAAGCTGCACGAGTTGCGCGAACAGCCGCGCGGCGCAGGGCCGACGGGCGGCGACGCAGCCTGAGTCCCCCTTGACCCCGGCTTCTTCTTCCTCCGGCACTCGAGGGCGCGCGGCCACGCCGCGTGCCCGGTCACAGACCTTCCGTGGCTACACCGGCCTCGAGCTGCACGGCGACCGTCACGGTGACGGCGCGCCGGTCCTGCTGCTGCATGGCGGTGGACAGACGCGCCATGCGTGGCTGGCCACCGCGCAGCGGCTCGCCGCGCAGGGCTGGAGCGCGTTCAGCGTGGACCAGCGTGGCCACGGGGACAGCGGCTGGGACCCCGAGGGCGCGTACCGGGTCGAGGACTTCGGCCGCGACGTGGTGTCGCTGTGCGCCGCGGTCGGTGAGCCCCCGGTGCTGGTGGGCGCGTCGCTCGGCGGGCTCGCGGCGATGCTCGCAGTCGGCGAGTTCGGTGCCGACGCGCGTGCGCTGGTGCTAGTCGACATCGCGGTCCGACCCGAGCCCGCGGGCGTGGACCGCATCCTCGAGTTCATGGGCCGCCATGCGCGGGGCGGCTTCGCGAGCCTCGACGAGGCCGCCGATGCGGTCGCGGCGTACTTGCCGCACCGGCGCCGCCCGCCGGCCGGCGGAGGTCTGCTGCGCAACCTGCGCGAGGGGGTGGACGGGCGCTACTACTGGCACTGGGACCCCGCCTTTCTCGACGCTGCCCATGCGCAGCCCCCGGAGCACTGGGAGCCGCTGCTGCGTCGGGCCGCGGGTGCGCTGTCGTTACCGGTGCTGCTGGTGCGCGGTGGCAGCAGCGACGTGCTCAGTGCCGAGGGCGTCGAGGATTTCCTCACGCTGGTGCCACACGCCGAGTTTGCCGAGGTCGGGGACGCCGCCCATATGGTCGTCGGTGACCGCAACGATGCGTTCGCCACCGCCGTGCTCGATTTCCTCGAGCGTCGCTGACACAACGCCCGCGCGGCGACGGCACGGCCACGGCGGTCCGCGGGGTTAGAATGCGCGGGGATGACCCGGCCAGGGAGGCGCCATGATCGACTTCGAACCCACGTCCGAACAGCAGGCACTCGCCGCACGCGTCCGCGACTTCGTGCGCGACGTCGTGATCCCGTACGAAGCCGATGCCCGGCGTACCGCCCACGGGCCCACCGAGGCGTTGCGCCAGGAGCTGATCGGGCACGCCCGTGCGGCCGGGCTGCTCAGCATCCACGTCAGTCGCGAATACGGCGGTCTCGGCCTGGACCACCGCGGCGTCGCGGTGGCCTTCGAGGAGGCCGGCTACTCGATGCTCGGTCCCGTGGCGATGAACATCGCCGCGCCGGACGAGGGCAACATGCACATGCTCGACCTGATCGCGACCGACGTGCAGAAGGAACGCTACCTGCGCCCGCTTGCGGCCGGCGGCGGACGTTCATGCTTCTGCATGACCGAGCCACCGCCCGGCGCGGGTTCGGACCCTGGCGCGCTGTCGGCGACCGCGCGCGAGGACGGCGACGAGTTCATCATCGACGGTCGCAAGTGGATGATCACCGGCTTCGACGGCGCCGCGTTCGCGATCATCATGGCGCGCACCCTCTCCAGCAGCGGCGACGATCTCGGCGCGTCGATGTTCCTGTCACCGCTCGACGTGCCGGGCGTGCGCCTCGTGCGCGTGCTCGAGACCATCGATTCGAGCTTCACCGGCGGGCACGCCGAGCTCGAGTTCGAAGGGTTGCGGGTGCCGCGCGACATGGTCCTCGGCGAAGTCGGCGAGGGCTTTCGCTATGCGCAGGTGCGCCTGGCGCCCGCACGGCTCACGCACTGCATGCGCTGGCTCGGCGCGGCGCGGCGCGCGCACGACATCGCCACCGCCTATGCGCGCGAGCGCGAGGCCTTCGGCCAGCGCCTGATCGACCACGAGGGCGTGGGCTTCATGCTCGCCGACAACGAAATCGACCTGCAGCAGGCGCGGCTGGCGATCTGGCACACCGCGTGGGTGCTCGACCAGGGGCGCCGCGCGAACCGCGAGTCGAGCATGGCGAAGGTGTTCTGCGCCGAGGCCGTGTGGCGCGTCGCCGACCGCGCGGTGCAGGTGATGGGCGCGACCGGCCTGTCCGAGGACAACGAGGTCTGCCGCATCTTCCGTGACATCCGTGCATTCCGCGTCTACGACGGGCCGAGCGAGGTGCACCGCTGGTCACTCGCCCGGCGCCTCGGTCGGGCCTGATCCACGCCGCTGGAGGCAATACCGACATGAAGCTCTATCACTGTGCAGGCTCGCGCTCGGTGCGCATCCGCTGGCTGCTCGAGGAACTCGGCGTCGACTGCGAACTGCACGAGATGCCGTTCACGATGGAGGCGCTGCAGTCCGAGGATTACCTGCGCGTGAGCCCGCTCGGCCGCGTGCCGACGCTGGTCGACGGCGAGCTCGTGATGCACGAGTCGGTCGCGATCGCGCAGTACATACTCGAGACCTATGCCGACGGCAGGCTGCAGCCGGCTGTAGGCACGCCCGAGCGCGGCCGCTTCCTCGACTGGATGCACTATGCCGAGGCGTCGCTGATGGTGCCGATGGCGACGTTCATCCGTCAGCTCGTGTTCACGCCCGAGGGCAAGCGCGACGAGGTCGCGCTGGCGACCGCCCGCGAGAAGTATGCGCAGCTGATCGTGCCCGTCGAAGAGGTGCTCGCCGACCGCGACTACCTGCTCGGCGAGTTCAGTGCCGCCGACTGTATGCTCGGCTACACGGTGTTCCTGTCGGCCTACGTGCGGGTGCTCGACGACGCGACGCCTAACGTGCAGGCGTATTTCGCGCGCTGCCGCGCGCGCCCGGCGTGGGAGCGCGCGATGCGCTCCACGCTCGACAAGGGCTGACACCAGGGGAGATCGTGCCATGAGTGACACCGACCGCCAGTCGCAGTTCAGCGGCACCAAGCCGGTCAGCGAGCCGCACCGGTTCGACGAGGACCGCCTGGAGCGTTACCTCCGCGAACACGTCCCGGGCTTCCGCGGGCCGCTGACTGTCGAACAGTTCAAGGGCGGGCAGTCGAACCCGACCTACCGTCTGCGCTCGCCGCAGGGCACGTGGGTACTCAGGCGCAAGCCCCCGGGCAAGCTGCTGCCGTCGGCGCACGCGGTAGACCGCGAATACCGGGTCATGGCCGCGCTCGGCGAAGCCGACTTCCCGGTGCCGCGAATGGTGCTGCTGTGCGAGGACGAGGACGTCATCGGCACGATGTTCTACGTCATGGAATACGTCGAGGGCCGCATCATCTGGGAGGCGACGATGCCCGGCTGGTCGCCGGCCGATCGTGCCGAGGTCTACGACCAGGTCAACGCGACCATCGCGAAGCTTCACATGATCGACCCGGCATCGATCGGGCTCGGCGACTACGGCAAGCCGGGCAACTACTTCGCGCGCCAGATCGGGCGGTGGTCCAAGCAGTACCGCGCATCGGAAACCGAAACCATCGCCGAGATGGACCGGCTCATCGAGTGGCTGCCCGGGCACATCCCGGCCGAGGAGTCGACGAGCATCGTGCACGGTGACTTCAGGCTCGACAACCTGGTGCTGCATCCCGAGCGCAACGAGGTCATCGCGGTGCTCGACTGGGAACTGTCCACGCTCGGCCATCCGCTTGGCGACTTCACCTATCACCTGATGCAGTGGCGCATGCCGCGCGCCGAAGGCTTCGGGATCAGCAGCCTCGCCGGGGCCGACCTCGACGCGCTCGGCATTCCCGACGAGGACAGCTACGTCGCGCGCTACTGCGAGCGCACCGGGCGCGACGGGGTCGAAGACCGCGACTTCTACGCGGCGTTCAATTTCTTCCGGCTCGCGGCGATCCTGCAGGGCATAGCCGGGCGCGTGCGCGACGGCACCGCGGCCAGCGATCATGCAAAGGCGATGGCCGCGCAGGTGCAGCCGCTCGCGCGCGTCGCGTGGGACGCCGCGCAGCGCGCCGGGGCCCGCTAGCGCGCTGTCGTGTCAGGGAGACCGCGTGGCCTGCGTGAACGCCTCGTCCAGCCGCGCGACGGTGCCGGCTACATCGGCAAGCTTGTCGAGCCCGAACAGGCCGATACGGAAGCTCTGGTAGTCGTCGCGCTCGCCGCACATCAGCGGCACGCCGGCGGCGATCTGTACGCCGGCACCGGCCAGCCGACTGCCGTCGTGCAGCTTCGCGTCGTCGGTGTGGCAGACGACGACGCCGGGCGCTTCGAAGCCCTCGGCGGCAACGCTCGGGCAGCGATGCCCGGCGAGCATCGCGCGCACGCGCCGGCCGAGTTCGAACTGGCGCTCGCGGGCGGTGGCATAGCCGAATTCACGCGTGTCGTGCATCGCGTCCCGGAACACCCGCAGGCCATCGGTCGGTAGCGTCGCGTGGTAGGCGTGACCGCCATCCTCGTACGCACGCATGATCGCGCGCCACTTTCTGAGGTCCAGCGCGAAACTGGAACTTGCGGTGTGCTCGAGCGCGCTTGCGGCGGCGTCGCTGAACATCACCAGCCCCGCGCACGGTGACCCGCTCCAGCCCTTCTGCGGCGCGGTGATCAGCACGTCGACGCCGGTGCGCGCCATGTGGACCCACGCCGCGCCGGAGGCGATACAGTCGAGGACGAGCAGCGCGCCGGCGTCGTGCGCCGCGGTGGCCAGCGCGGTGATGTAGTCGTCTGGCAGCAGCAACCCGGCGGAGGTCTCCACGTGCGGCGCGAACACGACGTCGGGTTTGGCCGCGCGGATGCGCTCGACCGCCTCGTCGATCGGTATCGGCGCGAACGGTGCAGCACGCTCGTCAGCGGCCTGGCGCGCGCTGAGCACCTCGCACGTTGCGGGGATATCGCCGGCCTCGAGGATCTGCGACCAGCGGTAGCTGAACCAGCCGTTGCGAATCACCACGCAGCGCCGGCCCGTTGCGAACTGGCGCGCGACCGCTTCCATCGCGCAGGTGCCGCCGCCGGGCACGACGGCGACCGAGCTTGCCGCATACACCCCGCGCAGCTCGGTCGAGATGTCACGCATGACCTGCCGGAACGCCGCCGACATGTGATTGAGCGAGCGGTCGTTGAAGACCACCGAATACTCGAGCAGTCCGTCGGGATCGACGGGGGGACGGTCGGTCGGCATGCGCGGGTCCTGTCGCTTGGAGGGTCGTCGGGGGCAGACTATAGCAGTCGGTGGTCCGCCCTCAGGGAGGGGTGCATGTCGCGGCGTCCGTCTTCACAGGCCTTCTCGGCCGTCGCCGGGCAGTACGCGCGGTTCCGACCCGACTATCCCGAAGCGCTGTATCGCACGGTGGCCGCAGCGGCCGGTGACCACGCGTGTGCATGGGACTGCGCGAGCGGCAGTGGCCAGGCCGCGTTCGGTCTTGCGCGCCACTTCGAGCGCGTCATCGCCACCGACACGAGCGTCGCGCAGCTCGCCGCCGCGACGCCGCATCCGCGCATCGTACGCGCCGCGTCCGCGGCTGAGCGCTGCGCGCTCGCCGGTGAATCCGTGTCGCTGGTCGCCGTCGCACAGGCGTTGCACTGGTTCGATCTGCCGGCGTTTCTCGCCGAGGCCGGGCGCGTGCTCAGGCCGGGCGGCGTGTTCGCGGTCTGGAGCTACGCGCGGCCCCGGCTCGATGACCCGGCGCTGCAGTCGGCCATCGACGACCTCCACGACGGAGCGCTCGGGCGCTTCTGGCGCTTCGACCGCGCCGCGGTGGAGTCGGGCTACCGGGGCTGGCGGGTCTTCGCCGCGCGGCCCCGGACCTGCCGGTTCGTGATCGAGCGTGACTGGGACGTCGATGCGCTGATCGGCTACCTCGGCACCTGGTCGGCGCTCGCCGACTGTCGTGCGTCGCAGGGCCACGATCCGCTCGAGCCGGTGGCAAAGCGGCTGCGCGCGCACTGGGGGCCGGGCAGGCGGCCGGTGCGCTGGCCGGTGACGCTGCGCCTGGGGTGGCCCGCGGCGGCCTGAGGCGTATTGACTGACCGGCCGGTCAGTTATACGCTCGCGGCCATGAACCGACCAGACACCCGGCCGGCCGCAACCCGCGACCCGGTACAGACCCGAACCCGAATCCTCGACGAGGCCGAGGCGCTGTTCGTCGCGCGCGGGTTCTCGGCGGTCTCGATGCGCGACATCGCCGCCGCCTCGGGCGTGACCAAGAGCCTGATCCATCACTATTTCGCGTCCAAGGAACAGCTCTGGACCGAGGTCAAGGAACGCGTCTTCGCCGCCTACGCCGAGGAGCAGCAGCGCCTGCTCGCGCAGCCGGTCGCCCCCGATGCCGACGTGCTGCGCCGTTCGGTCGAGGCGTACTTCCGCTACCTGCAGCGCCACCCCGAAGCGGTACGCCTGTTCGCCTGGGCGCACCTCGAGGGCGATCCGGGCGACGCGCGCACCGACCGTGATCTCGTCGCCGTCGGTGCCGAGCGCATCCGTGCCGCGCAGGACGCCGGCGCGTTGCGCGGTGACGTCAACCCGGCGCACGTGGTCGCGATCTTCGTGCATACCTGCACGCAGTGGTTCGAAGCTGCCGAACACCATGCCGAATGGCCCGGAGTCGGTGGCGACGACGCGTTTCTCGACGATTTCCTGAAGGTGTTTCTGGAAGGCCTGCTGCCGCGGACGCCGCAATGAAGGCCTGGCGCCTGTCCCTCGCATACGCGGTGCTGATCCTGCTCGTCGCCTGCAACAACGCGGGGGACACGCCGCCGTCGGCGACCGGGGATGGCCGTCCGGTGCGCGTGGGCGAGGTCTCGCACGCGACGCCCGAACTCGGCCTGCGACTGCCGGGCGTCGCGCGCGCGGTCGAACGCGCCGCACCGGCGTTCCTGCAGAGCGGCTACCTCGTTGAACGCCCGGTCGGGCGCGGCGATACGGTCGGCGCCGGCGACCGGCTCGCGCTGCTCGAGAATCCGGTCCTCGGTCCGACCGTGCAGGCGGCACGCGCCCGCGTCTCCGAATTCGAGACACGGCTCGCGCAACAGGCGCGCGAACTCGAACGCGTCGAGCGCCTGCATGCGCGGGGGCTTGCGTCCGACGACGAGCTCGACCGCGTGCGCAGCGCGCGCGACGCCGGGCGCGAGGCGCTTGCGCAGGCGCAGGCGACGCTCGACGAGGGTCGTGCACAGCTCGCGCGTGCCGAGCTCGTCGCGCCGTTTGCCGGCAGCGTCGTGACGGTGCTCGCCGAACCGGGGGATTACGTCGCCGCGGGGCAGCCCGTCGTCGAACTCGCCGGCAGCGACCGGGCCCTCGAGATCGAAGTCGCGCTGCCTGACGGGGCCGCCCGCGTGCTCTCAGTGGGTGATTCGGTCGAGGTCGTGCACGTGAACGCGGGCACGCGCGTCGCGGCCACGCTGCGCGAGGTCGGGCGCGGCACACCGGGCCACCCGGCGCGCGCGATCGTCGCGCTTGACGATGGACATGGGCTGCGCAGCGGCGATGCGGTACAGGTGCACCTCGCGTGGACCGCACCGCGCGCGCTGCTCGTACCGCTCGCCGCCATTGCCGGTCCCGCCGGGCGTGACGCCCACGTGTTCCGTGTGGTCGACGGGCGCGCCGAGCGTGTGGCGGTCGTTCCCGGCCGGCTTCACGGCGACCGTGTCACCCTCGTCGACGGCGGGCTGGCCGCCGGTGACACCGTCATCGTCAGCGGGCTCGACACGCTGCTCGACGGCGACACGGTGCGGGTGCTGCGTTGAAGCTTCTGGCCGCCGCGTTCGAATACCGCCGGCTGGTGCTCGCCGCCGCGGGACTGCTGACACTGATCGGTTCGGCGGCGTGGTTGACGATGGATCGCCAGGAAGACCCGTTCTTCCCGTACCGCTACGGACAGATCGTCGTCGCGTACCCGGGTGCCGATCCGGCGCAGGTCGAGCGTCTCGTGCTCGATCCGCTCGAGGAGGCGCTGATCGAAGTCGAGGAGATCAACGAGATCCGTGGCACCGCGCGGCTCGGCGTCGCCGTTGTCGTGATCGGCATGCATCAGCACGTCTATGACACCGACAGCGTCTGGGAGCGCATCCGCGTCGCCGTGGGTCGCGCCGAACAGCGGTTCCCGGATGGCGTCGGCGCGCCCGACATCCGCGACCGGTTCATGGATACCCACGGCATCGTGCTCGCGGTCACCGGCAGCGACGACCTGCTCGAGCTGCTTGAGGGGGCACGGCAGCTTCGCCGTGACCTGTTCCGCGTCGGCGATATTTCACGCGCGGAGATTCTCGCCGATCCGGGCGAGCGGCTGGTGCTGCGCCTGCACGAGGCCACCGCGCAGCAGGCCGGCGTCGAGGCCGGCGACATTGCCGCACAGCTCGCCGCGCGCAACCTCGTGACGCCGGGTGGCACGGTACGCGCGGGCAGTCGCAACGTCGTGCTCCAGCCACGCACCGAGCTTGCGACGCTGGCCGAACTCGAGGCCACACCGATCCGCACCGGCGACGGCAGCCTGCTGCCGCTGTCGGCGCTCGCGAGCGTCTCGGCCGAGGCCGCCGATCCGCCCACCGAGCGCATGTGGTGGCGCGGCGAGCCGTCGGTCGCCGTCGGTGTCGTGTTGCCGGAGAACCGTCTCAACGTCGTGCGCCTCGGCCGCGACGTGCGCGCGCTCGTCGACGAACTCGCACCGGACTACGCACCGCTGCAGATCCGCGAGATGTTCTACCAGCCGTTCTGGGTCGAGGCCCGGCTCGGTGAACTCGGCCGTTCGCTGCTGCTCGGCGTGGTGCTCGTCGCGGTGCTGCTGCTGCTGGTGATGGGCGTGCGGCTCGGCCTTACGGTGGCGACCATCCTGCCGCTGGTGACGCTGTCGGCGCTCGCGGTCTACGCGATGGGCGGGGGTGTGCTGCACCAGATGGCGATCGCCGGCATGGTCATCGCGCTCGGCATGCTCGTCGACAACGCGATTGTCATGGTCGAGAACATCCAGTGGCACCTCGACCAGGGCGACCCGCGCCGCCGTGCGATCACGCGCGCGGTCGGTGAACTGGCCGCGCCGCTTGCGGCGGCGACCGCGACGACGCTCGCGGCATTCACGCCGCTGCTGCTTTCGCGTGGCGATACCGCCGACTTCACGCGCGGCATTCCGATCATGGTGATGCTGGTGCTCGCGGTGAGCTATGCCTACGCGATGTTCGTCACGCCGGTGACCGCCGCGCTGACGCTGCGCGCACGCAGCGGCGCGCGGCGCGAGCGCATGATGGCGCTGGGCCGGCGACTCGGCGCCTTCGCGGTCACGCGCCCGTGGTGGGTGCTTGGGGGAGCGGCGCTGCTGCTGGTCGGCGCGGCGCTGCTCTCTGACCGTCTCGATCGCGACTTCTTCCCCGAGACCGATCGCAACCAGATGCTCGTCGACCTCTACTACCCGGAGGGCACTCACCTCGATCACACCGCGCTGGGCACCGGCGCGCTGGCCGCGGCGATCGCCGAACATCCGCGCGTGCGCGAAGCGCACCATTTCGTCGGCAACACCGGGCCGCGTTTTTTCTATAACCTGATGGAGGCGCCGGGCTCGCCGCATCGCGGGCGCATCGTCGTCGTCAGCGAACGCGAATCGGACCTCGCGCCGATGATGCGCTGGGTCGAGTCGCTCGCGCGCGAGCAGGTGCCCGATGCACAGGTGGTGCCGCGGCGCCTTGCGCAGGGGCCGGTCGTCGACGCACCGGTGGAGATCCGCCTGTTCAACGAAGACCGTGAACGGCTCGCGTCGGCGGCCGAGCAGGTGATGGCCGAACTCGCGCGCGTCGACGGCGCGACCGGTGTGCGCCACTCGCTGTCGCAGGGGCTGTCGGCGCTCGAGTGGGACGTCGACGACGCCGAGGCGGCGCGACATGGTCTCGACCGCCAGCGCATCGCCGAGGCGATGGCCGCGGCGACCCACGGGCTCGCGTTTTCCGACTGGCGCGTCGGGCGCGAGCCGGTCCCGATGCTGCTGCGCGCGCCGGAAGGCACCCGCCTCGATGTTGCCGCGCTCGAGGGCCTGACGCTGCCCGGGGCGGACGGCACGCGCGTGCCGCTCGCGCAGCTCGTTGACGGGCGCATGGTGCTGCAGCCCGCGGTGATCCACCATCGCGATCTGCGACGCACCGCCGCCGTCACCGCCGAGACTGCCGAGGGCCATACCTATGCGCAGGTGCTCGATGCCTTCGTCCCCCGGCTCCGCCAGCTCGAGCTGCCGCCGGGCACCGAATGGGTGATCGGGGGCTCGGCCGAGGAGGCGGGTGCGGCGAACACCGCGGTGTTCGAGACGCTGCCGGTGGGCGTGTTCCTGCTCGTCGTGATCCTGCTGCTGCAGTTCAACTCTTTCCGTGCGGTGCTGATGGTCATGGTCACGGTGCCGCTCGCCGCGGTCGGCGTGGTGCCGGGCCTGCTGCTGGCGGGTCAGCCGTTCAGCTTCACCGCGATCCTCGGCGTCGTCGCGCTGGCCGGCATCGTGCTGAACAATGCGATCGTGCTGATTGCGCTGATCCGTGCGTACAGTGCCGCCGGCATCGGGCTCGAGCAGGCGGTCGCCGACGCGGTCGCACGGCGCACGCGTCCGATCCTGCTGACAACAGCAACGACGATCGCCGGGCTGCTGCCGCTGACCTTCACGCAGAGCACGCTGTGGCCGCCGATGGCCTGGGCGATCATCTCGGGGCTGAGCGCGTCCACGTTGCTCACGCTGCTCGTCGTGCCGGCGCTGTACCGCCTGCTGATGCACCGCGGGCGGGCCGCGCTGAGCACTGCTGCTGCCGACTGAGGCAGACGTTGCCGCGTCCGGGGCGCCGGCGCCAGGCGGTCGTGTTAGTCTGCGCGCAGGTCTGAATTCGCGGGGGATGCGATGGGCAAGTTCCTGGGTGGCTGCGCGATCGTCGTTGTCGTACTCGTACTCGGCGCCGTCGTCGGCGGCTATTTCATCTTCGTAAAACCCTACACCGACATGGCCGGCCAGGTCGTCGCCTACGGCGAGGAGTACCAGGCGCTGGAGGCGTCGCTGGACAACCAGGCGCCGTACCGCGCGCCGTCCGACCAGGCGATCACCGAGTCGCAGATCCGGCAGCTGCTCGCGGTGCACGAGCACATGCGCGAGCGGCTCGCCGGTGATCTCGAAACGCTCGAGACGCGCTATCGTCAGCTCGAAGAGGAACGCGAGCGTGGCGACCGTGAGCCGGGGCTGCGCGACATGATGGGCGCCTACCGCGATCTCGGTGAGCTCTACATGGAGGCCAAGCGCGCCCAGGTCGAGGCGCTCAACGAGCAGGGCCTGTCGCTGGCCGAGTATCACTGGATCCGCAATCAGGTCTACGCCGCACTCGGCCAGGGCGTCGCGGTCGCAGCACTTGCCGAGCAGCCGGACGCGCAACCACGGCAGGGATCGGTACCACAGGAAAGCGTCGAGCTCGTCGAGGCGCACCGCGAAGCGCTGCTCGAGACATACGCGTTCGCGTGGTTCGGCCTCTAGGCGCGATCTGCGCGTGAGCGGCGCGTCGGGCAGCGTCGCGTTCCGCGACGCGCTGGCGGTGTGGGCGCGCATCGGACTGCTGAGTTTCGGTGGTCCGGCCGGCCAGATCGCGCTGATGCACCGGGTGATCGTCGCCGAGAAGCGCTGGCTAGACGAGCCGCGCTTTTTGCATGCACTGAACTACTGCATGCTGCTGCCGGGTCCCGAGGCGCAGCAACTCGCCACCTACATCGGCTGGCTGCTGAATGGCGTGCGCGGCGGCGTGGTCGCCGGTGTGCTGTTCATTCTGCCCGGGGCGCTCGCGATACTCGCGCTGTCGGTACTCTACGTGCAGCTTGGCGACCTGACCGCGGTCGAGGGGCTGTTTTTCGGCCTGAAGGCCGCGGTGGTCGCGATCGTGCTGCAGGCGCTGATGCGGATCGCGTCGCGGGCGCTGCAGGGCGTGCAGCACTGGCTGCTGGCATCGGCGGCGTTCGTCGCGCTGTGGGCGTTCAACGTGCCGTTCCCGCTGGTCGTGCTCGGTGCCGGTGTCGTCGGCTACGTGGGGGCGCGCTGGTTCGCTGGCGGTGCCGACAAGGGTAATGCGGCGCCCGCGGGACCCGTCGACACCGTGCATCGTCCGGGCACCGCGCGTGCCGCGATCGTCTGCGCGGCACTGTGGGTCGCGACACTGCTCGCACTCGTGGTGCTGCTCGGCACCGACGACGTCTACACGCGCCTTGCCGGTTTCTTCTCGCTGATGGCGATGGTGACGTTCGGTGGCGCGTACGCGGTGCTCGCGTGGGTCGCGCAGCAGGCGGTCGAGCATTACCAGTGGATGCAGCCCGGGGAAATGCTCGACGGTCTGGCATTGGCCGAGACCACGCCCGGTCCGCTGATTCTCGTCACGCAGTTCGTCGGCTTTCTCGCCGCGCTGCGCGAAAGCGGTGGTGCACTGTGGGCGGGTGTACTCGGTGCGCTGGTCACGACGTGGGTGACCTTCCTGCCGTGCTTTCTGTGGATTTTCGCCGGTGCGCCGTTCGTCGAACGGCTGCGCGGTCATCGTCCGCTGTCGGCGGCGCTCGCGGCGATCACCGCGGCGGTGGTCGGCGTGATCGCAAGCCTCGCGCTGTGGTTCGTGATCAACTTCCTGTTCGACGACCGCGTGCGTATCCAGGTGGCAGGGTTCGACGTGCTGCTGCCGGTGCCCGCGTCGTTGTCACTCCCGGCGCTTGCACTGTCGCTGTTCGCGCTTGCGATCGTGTTCGTGCTGCGCGCCGGCGTGCTGGCGGTGCTCGCCGGCTGTGGACTGCTCGGGGTGTTGTGGACGGTTTTCTTTTGATGCCCCGGCGAAAATGAAAAAAGCCCCGGGACGCATCGCGCCCCGGGGCCCTGTCAGTGGCCGGCCCGTGCCGGCCTACGGTGATGCTCAGTCGTCGTTTTCGGGATCATCCACGCCGTCGAGGTTGATGATCACCGAGGTCGCCTCGAAGCAGCCGTCGCTGCGCTCGCGGCCCCAGGCGTCGATGACCTGGCCACTCTCGAGCGCGTCGGCGTCGACGCGGGCGGTGGTCGTGCCGCCGTCTTCTGTTTCGCTGACCTCGAAGACGTCGACGTCATCGGTGAGCACGACGCACACGTCGGCCGGCGGGTCGTCGGTACTGACGACCAGCGGATCGACCGTCTGCACGGTACCGCGCAGCGTCGCCTCGGCGACGTCGTCGCCGCCGATGTCGAGCAGCACGAGCGAGGCCTTGAGTTCAGCGTTGTTCAGCGACAGCACGCCTTCGGTGGTCACGCCGCGGTCGGGAATGATCTCGGTGTCGGGCACGCGTTCACCGTCGCGCGTGATCAGCGCGGTGCCCTGCTGCAGCCGCACGGCGACATCGGCCGTGTCGAGTCCCTGGCCGGGGGCGAGCAGGTTGAAGCGCTGGTTCGCGTCCACGGTGCTGGTCGCGGTGCCGGAGAGCTTGAACGGATAGTTCGGGCCGCGCTCGCCGACCTGCACGACCAGTGCATCGAACGGCTGCGTGCCGTTTTCGGCGGGCGCGAAGAAGCCGATCGCGGTGGCGAGTTCGCCCCCGGTCAGCCCGGAGATCACCAGCGGATCACCATCAGGATCGAACAGGCCGGTTTCATCGTCGAGTCGGACCTGTACGCAGCCGTCGTACGCGCGTCCGTCGGTGTCCGACTGGATGCGACGCAGGTTGCACAGCGTGATGGCCTCGGCGTCTACGGCGTCGACTTCGCCGTACAGGCGCACCAGCCGGTCGCGTAGCTCACCGCGGTCGATGTCGACGAAAACCACTGGGCGGAGGATGTACTGTCCGGAGGCACCTGCGCCGACCAGCAGGATGGACTTGCGCGCGTCGATGTCGAGGCGCACCAGCAGAGTTTCGTCGGCCTCGACGTTGAAGCTGCCGCGCGGGTTCAGGTCGAGCTTGCCGTTGCCGCGCGGACGCACGTCCTCGGTACGCACGACTTCGCCGTTATCGTCAAGTTCGACGAGCTCGATACCGCTGACCTGCAGCCGGATCTTTTCGTACTCGCCGACCGGCACATCATCGGACACGGCGAACAGGTCGGTGAATTCGGTCAGCGCGAGCAGGTCGAAGGTCTCGCTGCCTTCGAACATCAGGTAGTCGTCGTTGCCGTTGGCGCCGAGCAGGCGCATTTCCTCGACGGTGATCAGGATCTGGTCGAACTCGTCGGTGGGTGCGTCGGTGATCAGGATGCCGACCGTGCCGGTCTGCTGCGGCGGCACGATGGACGAGCCACCGTCATCGGACGACGAGCTGTTACAGCCGGCGAGCGCGAGCGCCGAAATTGCGACGAGCGCAGGGATGCGCAGGTGCAGGGGAATACGCATGAGAGCTTTCTCCGTTTGACGTTGTTCTTGTTACAACGATCGTGCCGGCATGGCGTTGACATGCCGGCGTACCCATTTCAGGGCGGTAATGTTAGCAGTGTGTGGTGAGTGGTCGGTCATGTCGCCTCACTGCGACATGACAGTCACCGATGACGGGCGATACCGGTCGCGTGCATCGAGGTTATGTTCAGTTTTTTGGCGTTGACCGACGACATCATTCGAAGGCGCAGTGCGTGTCGTTGTCCGAGGCTGCCAGCACCTCGGCCTTGATGCGTGCGAGGGGCTCGCGCATGCCGGGCAGGCGCTCGAGGTGTTCGTGGCCGAGGCGCACATGGCGCATCGCATGCTCGGGGCACCCGGCACCGAGGTACGCACGCGCGATGTTGTGATGTGCGGGCACGTGCCCGGGGTCGAGCAGCAGCGCTTCGCGCCACGCGCTGACGGCGGCGGGAGTGTCCCCCGTCGCGTGCCGTGTATTGGCCAGGCCGAACCACGCCGCCGGCAGGTCGGGCCAGCGCTCGGTCGCCGCGTGCCACGCCTTTGCCGCGGCCTCGGGTGAGCCGGTGCGTTCGAGATCGGCGGCGGCGCGCACGTAGCGTTCGACGTCGGCCGATGCCGGCATCTCGCCGGGTGGCAGCACGACCATCGCCCACGCGTCGGCACGCACCCAGGTGGTCAGGAAGCGGCGCGTCGACAGCACCTCGCGTTCGGTCGTGCCCGACCGGAGGATGAACTGGCCGGCGTCGGCGTCGTAGCCGATCACGACCGCGTAGTGCCAGACCGGCCACCGGCCCAGCCCCAGGTTCTGCAGCACCAGCACCGGGTGTCCGGCATCGAGTTCGGCGAGCAGGGCGCGCAGGCGTGGCTCGGGTTCGTAGGCCAGGCGGTCGTGCGCGCGCGCGGTGGCGCGCAGCTCCGGCTGCAGTGAACCCTCGCGCGCGGGCAGGTACACGCGCGGAACGAGCGCCTCGGCGGTGACGGTCTCGCCGCTCCAGGTCAGCACCGTGGCCAGTGCGGCGGGTCCGCACTGGTAGCGTTCCTGCGGATAAAAAGGGACCCCGGTGAGCTCGACGCTCACCGGGGCCTTTTCGGGCAGGTGGTCGCTGATCGCCGGGACGCGCGCGCAGCCGCTCGCCGCCAGGGCCGCGAGCAGCAGCGCCGCGAGGACGCGCAAACCGATCAGATCGCCGTGAAGATGTTGGTCACGCCGACGAGCTCGAGGATCAGCAGCACGACGAAGATCACGCCGATAACCTCGAGGATGCCGGCACCGGCGGGCAGCGCCTCGAGCCGGTCCTGCATCAGCAGCAGCTCCTCGTCGGTGAGCTGATCGAGACGCTCGATCACGTCGGCGGCATCGACGCCCATCGACTCCATCTGGCTCGCGAGCCGGTCGCGTTCGAGCAGCTGCTCGATCTGTGCGATGGACGCGGTGCGCTGCTCCATCTGCATGACCGCGGCGCTGTCGACCATTCCCGCGTGCGCGACACTGAAGGTGCCGGCGGTGACCAGTGCGACGCTTGCGAGCAGGCTGAGCAGGGCGCTGAATCGGTTTTTCATGAAACGTTCCTCTGTTATCCCCGGATGGTAGAGCGACGGGTTGGACCGCTCCGACGCGGCAAGGGTAGGGTGCGCGCGCCGGAGGCGCAACCCGGGTCGGCAATAAACGTTGCCAAGTCAGCTGGTTGGCGGGGTCGGACCCGCGATCGCGGTCCGACCCAGTGCGGCGGCGATGGGGGTAGCGAGTGCCGTCGCGGCGGTGGTGGTGGGCACGAGGGCCTGGTTGAGTTCGAGCTCGATGCCGGCGTAGTCGGGATCGGGGTGGCGGCGGCGCAGCCAGCGGGTGAAGCCGTCGGCGGTGCCGCGGTAGGGCTGGTTGCGGCGGATGCGAAGCGTGGGCTGTGATGCGCGCAGCGCGGCGTGCCAGTCGGCGCAGAAGCGGCGTTCGGCGTTGCGCGACGGGTCGTAGAGCAGGCCGATATCGACGCGCCGGAAGCGACCGTCGAGCACCGGCGTGAAGCTGTGCACCGACACGTGCAGCACCGGGCCCAGTGCGAGCATGCGTTCGAGGGTGGACTCGACGCGCTCGCGCCACGGGTGGTAGTGCTCGCGCAGGATACGGGCGCGGTCGGCCGCCGGCAGTGGCCGGGTCACCGGGGAGAACAGGTTGCGATGGCCCGGGCTGCGGTTGAGGTCCACGAGCAGCCGGGTCGTCGTGGCTGAAATCAACGGTGCTTCGAGTGCCTCGGCCAGCGTCCGTGCGGCATCCAGCGCGCCGGGGTCCCAGCCACGGTGGCTGGCAAGGCGCATTTCCTCGCCCGCGAACAGCGTGCGCCATTCGTCGGGCACCGTGTTACCACCGTGTTCGCAGGTCAGCAGCAGCTGGTACCCGCGGCGGTCGGGTCCGACCTGCGTGCCCGCGCTCACCAGCTCCCGTGCGCGGGGAACGCCCGGCCCTGCGCGAGGCAATCGCAAAGTGCACCGTAGACGCGCAACAACCGTGCCCGGTCGGGTTCCGGGCCCGTCGCCGCGAGCAGCCGACGCGCGAGCGGTCCATGATCGAGGATGTGCCACAGTGAATGCAGCCACTCGCCATCGGGTAGATCTATCAGCGAGGACAGCAGGTGGCGCCACAGCACCTGCAGCGTGACCGGTGGGCCGTCCCAGCCCAGGCACCGCAGCAGTGCGCGGTCGGTCACGTGGGCCTGCTCGGCGCTGTCGGTCGCCGCCAGCAGAAGCTCCGCGAGGGTCTCGGTGGGCACCGCCAGCTGGGTGTCGGTATCGACGGTGCGCCCGTCGTAGAGGGCGCGCACGAGTCCCACCGTCGCGGCAGCGATCGCCAGGTCCATCTGCGGGCATTCCTGGATGTCGAGTACGCGGATCTCTATCGCGTTGCGGTCGAAACGCGCGATCGCGCCGCGCGAGTTCAGCCACTCGTGCTGCAGGATGCCGTCCGGATCGTGCGGCGCTATCGCGGCATACATCGGCTCGAGCACGATGCGGTGATAGTCGGCCTGCGAGTGCACCGGCTCGGGCACGACCAGGCCTGTGATCGACGGTATGCGCCGGGCGTTGTGGCGGTAGGCTTCAAGCCGGCTGTCGAGCCGTCCGGTCGCGCGACCATCCAGAAATGGCGAGCTCGCCGCGAGCGCGGGCAGCAGCGGCAGCACGAGCCGGATCGCCGCGTGCAGGCGTACGAACTCGTCGTCATTCGCGAATGGCAGGTTGATGTGCACGCTCTGCAGGTTCGACCAGCCGTGGCCCTGGCAGCCGAAGATGCGGTCGTAGGCCGCGTAGATCGCGTCGTACTCGTGCGGCCACAGCCGTGTCTCGCGCAGCGGGTCCATCCACGGGTGGGCGGCGCCCGGCATCAGTCGCGCGCCATACCGGGTGAGCATCACGTTGATGCGCTCGATGTCGCGCTGGAACAGCGACGGGAGCGTCGCAAGCGTCGGTGCCGGGCCGTTGGTCTTGAGCTCGATCACGTGCAGCACGAGCTCGTTGGACCACGCGGTCTCGCCGAGCTCGACTTCGGCGCAGTACTCGCCGGCGACGTCGTGGATGAGCTGGTCGGAAATCGGCGCGACGTCGAGGCTCGGGTTTTCGACGATCATGTATTCGAGTTCGATGCCGAAGCCCTCGAACGCGTGCAGTGGTGTGCGCGGTGCAGGCGCGCTGCGCTTCCGGTCGTTCACTGCCCGCCGGGTCCCTGCTTGCGCGCGGCGATGCGGTTGGCGAACAGGCCCATGATCTCCCGGTAAAGCGCGCCGCGCAGCACGCTGTCCTCGGCACCGGAATCTATGCTTGGGTTGTCGTTGACCTCGATCACGAAGCAGCGGCGGCCGATCTGCTTGAGGTCGACGCCGTACAGGCCGTCACCGATCAGGCCCGCTGCGCGCACCGCGGTGCGCACGACCTGCGGTGGCGCCTCAGCGATCGACAGCGTCTGTGACTGCCCTTCGTGACGCCGTCCCTGGTCGTCGCGGCGGATGATCTGCCAGTGGCGCCGTGCCATGAAATACCGGCACACGTACAGCGGGCGGCGGTCGAGCACGCCGACGCGCCAGTCGAAATCCGTGGGCAGGTATTCCTGCGCGACCACGAGGTCGGACTGTTCGAACAGCGTCGCGAGCGTGGCGTCGAGTTCGGCCTCGGTCTCCACCCGCACGACGCCGCGCGAGAACGCACTGTCGGGCTGCTTGAGCACCACCGGCAGGCCCAGCGTGGGAATGATGTCGTGCGTGTTGTCGCGGTGGACGATCAGCGTGCGGGGAGCTGCCACACCGTGGCGCTGCAGCAGCTCGGCGAGGTAGACCTTGTTCGTGCACCGCAGGATCGAATCCGGGTCGTCGATGACGACCAGCCCCTCGGCCTCGGCACGCCGCGCGATGCGGTAGGTGTGGTGGTTGACCGCGGTGGTCTCGCGGATGAACAGCGCGTCGAACTCGGCGAGCCGGCCGGCATCCTCGCGCGTGATCAGCCGTGACGCGATGCCGAGCGACTCGCCGGCGCGCACGAACTGCTGCAGCGCGCGGGTATCGGAGGGGGGTTCCGGGTCGTCAGGGTCGTGCAGGATCGCGAGATCGAAGCGCGCGCTGCTGCGCCGGCGGTAGCGTCGGATACCGCCGCTGAAGTAGGCCGCCGCGGACTCGACGAGAAACTCGTGGTGGGCTGTAGGCACGTCGCTGGCGGCAATGGGGCGGGCGCTGCGGATCTGCCAGTCGCCGTCACGGCGTTCGAACTCGGCGCGCAGCAGCGGTGCCTCGAACAGCTGGAAGAGCTGGCCGGCGAGCCGGTCGTAGCGGCTGGCAACGTTGCGGCCGAAGTACACGCTGAGCACGAACTGGTCGGACTGCAGCGGTGCAAGCGACCGGCGCACCAGGTCATCGAGCTCCGCGGAGACCAGGCGCACGACGCGTTGCGAACGCAGGTCCTGTATCGCCGTGGGCCCAGGCAGCGGACGGTGGCCGCGTGCGGCGGCCAGCAGCGACACGTAGTAGCCGACACTCTGGTAGCGGTAAGACTTGCAGAGGTTGAACACCCGTGCCGGTCGGATATCGCTCCATGCGGGCTCGGTGAGATAGGCGCGTGCCGGGACGATGGTGACGCCGGGCACCTGCAGCGGCCAGTCTTCCGGCCGCGTGACCACGAACAGGATGTTCATCCGGGCGACCCGCTCCCCCTCGCTGATCGTGCCGGTTCGATCACCAGCAGGTTTGCATCGTAGGTGACGATGCCGAGCAGTATGCTGCAGATCAGCCGGTCTATTCCAACCGCGTAACGCTGGCCCGGCGCCACCGGGTTCTGCTCCATCGGGTCGGCGACGAACACCTGGCGGGAGGCGCGCTGGTAACCGGTCAGCAGCACGAAGTGGCCGGCCGGCTCGCCGCGGATGTCGTCGGGCAGGTCTTCAGGGCCGTGTTCGCGCGCATCGCGGTACAGGTAGGTCGCTGACAGACCGGTGAGTACCGGCAGGCGGCGGCGCAGTAGCCGACGCAGTAGCGACGCGGTGAGATCCTCGAATTTCAGCCCTCCCCCCAGTTCCAGAAACTCCAGGTAGCCGCGGGTCGCAGCCTGCAGCCGCGACGCGGGTTTCTCCGCCGCCTGCAGGCGCAGGCGCTCGGCCACGTCGACGCCGGGCGTCGTGAACCAGGTCGGGTCGAAGACGCTGAGGTTGTAGGTGTAGATGCACGCGCGGTAGCCGCGGCGCAGCGCGTGGTTGGCAAGAAACACGTCCAGCGTACCGCCGCTGTCGAGCGTGGCCGTTTCGGCGATGACCTGCGACAGCGGTAGCGGGTCGCCGAACCAGCGATAGATCGCATGCAGGCAGGTCGGGCCGCAGGTGGTGTCATCCGGCTGGGGGCGGATCGCGAGATCGAGTGCCACATCCGGCGGCGGGCGGTTCAATACCTGGATCTCGGTGCGGAGTAAGGCGCAAACCTGGAACGGTGCGCGAAATATACGCCCACCGTGACGGTTTGCAAGCAGCTCTCAGCCCGGCAGCGGTCGTCGCGCCTGCGCGATGCGAAAGCGCCCGGCGACGAAGGCCCAGTCGGCCAGCGTCGCGTTGCCGGCGGGGTTCAGCCCGCTCACGTGCAGGTCGGAATACGCGGCGGCGAAGTTCAGCGGCATCGCGCCGGTGAGGTTGGAGGTCAGCGCGGCGCCGGCCTCGGCCCAGGCGAGCTCGGCGCGGTCGAGCCATGCGTCGTCGGTAGAATACACGAACGCGGTGATCGCACCGTTGCGCCGCGCATCGGCGGTGGCCTGCGCGAGCGCCGTGTCGGCATCGGGCGCCTCGACGCAGAAGGCGATCGGGCCGAAGACCTCGTCGGCGAATTCATCATGGCGCTCGAGGTCGGTCGCGATCACGAGCGGTGTCGCGGTCCACGCGTCGGGAAAATCGGGGTGCGGGTACGGGGTGCTGGCGCGCAGTACCCGGCCCCCGGCTTCGGCGGCGCGCTGGCGGTCGGCGATGAGGTCGAGCGTCTGGCGTGCCTGGATCGCGCCGAGTACGCCCGCGGCGCGCCGCGGGTCGGCGACCAGCGCATCGATCGCGCCGGTGATCGCCGCGCGCACGTCGTCGGCGCTCGCATGCCCGTCGCCGGTGCGGATGCCGTCGCGCGGGATCCAGATGTTCTGCGGGCTGGTGCACATCTGCGACGAGAACAGGCAAACCGAGCCTGCGATCGCGCGGGCCATCTCCGGCAGCGACGCGCACGATTCGATGACCACGCTGTTCACGCCGGAGGTCTCGGTGTAGCACGGCCGGCCGCCGGCGTGGGCTTCGACCCAGCTGCCAAAGCGCGAGCTGCCGGTGAAGTCGATGATTGCGCAGTCGGGGTGTTCTACTAGCACCTTGCCGAGCGGCTCGGCAAAGGTGTCGACGACGAGCTGTACGAGGTTCGGGTCATGGCCGTGGGTGGCGAGCACGGTGCGCAGCGTCTGTACCGTCAGCGCCATCGGCAGCACGCAGCCCGGGTGCGGCTTCACGAGCACCGGGTTGCCGGTGACGAGATTCGCGAAGATCGCCGGATGGGCGTTCCAGGTCGGGAAGGACGCGCAGCAGAACACCACCGCAGGCCCGAGCGGCATCAGCCGGTAGCGCTTTTCGAGGCGCACCTCCTCCTTGCCGAAACGCTTGTGCCACTCGGCGTGCGCGGGCAGCTGCTGCATCGCCTGCCAGCCCCGCGCGAGCGCTTCGAGCCCGCGGTCCAGCGCATTCGGTCCGCTGCCCGCGTAGGCCATCGCATAGCTCTGGCCGGCGGTGTGCATGACGGCCCAGGTGTTTTCGAACGCGCGGTCGCCGAGCCGCGCGAGCATCTCGAGGCACACGCCGGTGCGCGCCTCGGGGCCGGCGTCGCGCCACGCCGGCTGTGCCGCGCGCGCGGCGGCGAACAGCGCGTCGGGCGACGATGCGGGGTAGCTGATGCCGAGCGGCTTACCGGTATACGGGGAGACTTCCTCGCCGGCGCGCATGCGCTCGTCGGGTTGCCCGATCTCGAAAGGCTGACCTAGGCGGCCCTCGAACCACTCGCGCGCGCGCCGCGGCGCGTCCTCGCCGTGCACACGGGTGCTCGGTGATTCGATGAAGCCTGTCCATGCCTCGCGGCTCTGGAGCGCGGCGAGCGCGCGGTCGAGGCGTTCACGATGGATCGCGAGCAGTTCGGTGCTCATGGCGTCATGTCCTCAAAAGTCCGTTCAGGGCGTCGGTGCAGGTCGCACGCGTCGCCATATGATGCGATGGGTGCGCGCGCGGCCGCGCGCGTCGGTCTCGGTCGCCGACAGCTCGAGCCGGTCGCCGTGCAGGCGCACGTGCCGGCGCTGCTGCGTCCCGGCCATGTCGGGGTTCAGCGCCAGCTCCGCGGTGTGTACAACGTCGTCGCCATCGACGTGCCAGCGCCCCGCATAGCAGAAGAAGCTCGTGTACGCGTTGCGGCAGGACTGCGCGCTTGCTGCGTGTATGGATGCCGCATCCAGCCCGGCGCGGTCGCGGCGGGAAATCACCGCGCTCATCCGGCCCTCGGGCGCGTACAGGATCTGGCCGGTCGCATCGTCACCGAACGGGTAGGCCGGCGGGCGGCTGTCGTCGTGCTCGATGCGCCACGCCTCGAGCGACCACGCGCCGTGCAGTGCGGCCGCCGACACGCTCATGCGCGTTCGACGACCATCGCGGTGCCGAGTCCGCCCCCACCGGCGACCGCGACGAGCCCGTAGCGCCCGTCGCGCCGTTCCAGCTCGTCGATGACCGACGCGAGCAGCATCGCGCCGGTAGCACCCATCGGATGACCGAATGCGATGGCGCCGCCGTTGACGTTGAAGCGTTCGTCGTCGAGGCCGAACTCGCGCTGGAAACGCAGCGTAGGTGCGGCGAAGGCTTCGTTGCATTCGATGACGTCGAGCGCATCGGCGGCGATGCCGGCCTGTTCGAGTGCCCGCCGCGCGGCGGTCTCACCGGCGGTGAGCATGATCACCGGGTCGGCGGCGGCGGTGGCCGCGGCGACCACGCGTGCACGAGGTGCAAGCCCTGCGGCTTCCCCGGCTGCACGCGTACCGATCAGCGCCAGCGCTGCACCGTCGGCCATGGCCGGTGAATTGCCGACGGTGTGCACGTGGTCGATGCGCTCGAGCCCGGGGTAGCGTGCGAGCACCGCCTTGTCGACGCCCTTCGCGCCGAGTTCGGCGAAGGCCGGCGGCAGCCCGGCGAGCTTCTCCGCTGAGCTGTCGGCGCGGATGGTCTCGTCGCGGTCGAGCACGACATTGCCGTCGGCATCGGTGACGGGCACGAGCGAGCGCTCGAAGCGACCGGACTCGCGCGCCGCGGCCGCGCGCTGCTGGCTGCGCAGCGCATACGCGTCGGCGGCGTCACGCGTAATCCCGTCCAGCGACGCGACGAGGTCGGCCGAGATGCCGAGCGGGGTGAACGCGGTGCGCCGCATGACCTCCTTGTCCTTCAGCCATGCGCCCTCGTCGGAGAACATCGGGACCCGCGACATCGATTCCACGCCGCCGCCGATCGCGAACTGCTCGCCGCCGGCACTGACCTTGAGTGCCGCGAGGTGGCACGCATCCAGCGCCGAAGTGCAGAAGCGGTTCACGGTGATGCCCGCGACGGTGTCGGGCCAGCCGGCGTAGAGCACCGATATGCGCGCCGGGTTCGTGCCTTGGTCGCCAAACTGCGTGACGCAGCCTAGGACGACGTCGGCGACGAGTGCCGGGTCGAAGTCGAGCCGCTGTTGCAGTGCCCGGTAAAGCCCGGCCGTCAGCGCCAGCGGCTTCACGCCGGCGAGGCTGCCCTTGTCGCGGCCAGCGCCGCGCGGCGTGCGTACGGTGTCGTAGATCCAGGCGTCCATGTCGATCCTAGCCCGCCACGGGCGGGAGTCTTGCGGGGGTGGTCAGCCGAGGCGCGCACGCAGTTCGCCGCGCACCACCTTGCCGAGTGCGTTGCGCGGGAGTGCGTCGATGAACTCGAGGCGTTCCGGCTGCTTGAACTTCGCGATGCCCTGCTCCGAGAGGAAGCCGGTAATGTCCTCCAGCGTGACCTGCTGGTCGGACTTGGGCACGACGAACACGCAGACCTTCTCGCCGAGCGTGTCGTCGGGGTAGCCGACGGTGGCCGCTTCGGCAAGCTTTGGATGTGCCGCAAGCAGCGTGTCGAGCTCGTCGGGCGAGATGTTGTAGCCGCCGCGCATGATGATGTCCTTGCAGCGGCCGACGAAGCGGTAGTATTCCTTCGGGTCACCGTCGCCGACGATCTCGAACAGGTCACCGGTGCGAAACCAGCCATCCTCGGCAAACGCGCTGGCATTGTCGGCGGTGTCGCCGAGGTAGCCGTCGAACACCGTTGCACCGCGGATGTGCAGCTCGCCGGGGTGGCCCGGGCCGGTGATCGTCTCGCCGCTTTCCAGGTCGACGAGCCGGGTCTCGACCATCTCCGCGCAGCGGTTCGGCCACTCGAGTCCCGGGACGCCGAAGCGCGGGAACAGCACCGCGCGCTCCTCGGGGTCGGGGATTTCCTTCGAGCCGCTGATCAGGCACATGCCCTCGTTGGAGCCGAACAGGTTGAGGATGTCTACGCCGTGGCGTTCGGCGAAGCCGCGCACCATCCACGGCGACAGTGGCGCCGATCCCGACCCGATCGCGCGCAGTTTTGACATGTCGACATTCGCGAGTATGGACTCGTCCTTGAGCAGCATGTTGAGCAGCGCCGGCGGCGCGATCGTGAAGGTTGTGCCTTCGCTTGCGATCTGGCCGAGGAACACCGGCAGGTCCAGCGGATGGTGTAGCACCAGGTGCGCGCCGCAACGCAGCCAGTTGAACAGGAAGCCGCCGATGCTCGCCATGTTCACGAACGGGAACGGGTTCAGCAGCACGTCGCCTTCGCGCAGTTCGGCGGCGTCATAGGTGCCCCAGGCGATCGCGAGCCACTGGTTGTGCGTGCGCGGCACCCCCTTGGGCGTGCCGGTGGTGCCGGAGGTCCAGCAGATCGTGTAGACGTCGTTGGCGTCGCAGTCGGTGGGCGGCGGCTTGCTGCCGTCGGCGAGCGCACGCGCGATTTCCGCGTCTATGGCTTCGCCGCCTTCGGGCGGATCATCGCCGAGGAACAGGCGATGCGGAAACTCGACGCCGTCGGCGAAGGCCTGCGCGCCGAAGCGTGCGTCCTTGAGTCGCGTGGTCGCGATGTACGCACGTGCGTCGAGCACCTGGCTGACCATGCGCAGTTCATGGGCGCCGTACTGCACCGGCAACGGACTGATCACCGCGCCGAGGCGTGCGACCGCAAGGTAGAGAATGACGAACTCGGCGATGTTCGGCAGCTGCGCGACAACGGTATCGCCGCGGCCGACGCCACGCGCGTGCAGCACCGAGGCCCATGCGTCGACGTGGCGGTCCATCGCGGCGTAATCGAGGCGCAGCGCCGCACCGTCGCAGAGCTGCTCCCGGTTGGGCTGGTCTGCGAGCGCCGGCCGCGACGCGTCGCGGGCCACCGCCTCGCGCAGCAGGTCGTCGAGCGTCTCTGTGCCCCACCAGCCGTGTTTCGTGAATTCGCTGATTCGCTTTGCGCGATCGACGGTCATCCGTGTATCTCCCCCGGATCGTGTGTTCAGGCCACCTGCTCGCGCGCGCCGCGCGTATGCACTGGCGCGTTGCAGGCGGTGTCGTAGTCGGCGCCGAGTTCGGCGACGAGCGTGGCAACCGGCTGGACGCGGTCGATGGTGCCGACGCCGTGTCCGGCCGACCATACGTTTTTCCACGCCTTGGCGTCATCCTGCGGCTTCGTGAAGTCGATGTTGCCGGCGACGCCCATCTGATCGGGGTCGTAGCCGGCGCGTTCGAGACTCGCGCGCAGCCAGTTGGCCGGGACACCGGATACGGCGGCCGAGCAGATGATGTCCGACGGTCCGCTGTCGACGAGCATCTGGCGGTAGGCGTCGGGTGCCATGCTTTCCTCGGTGGCGATGAAGCGCGTGCCCATGTAGGCGAGGTCGGCGCCGAGCACCTCGGCGGCGCGCACCCCGCGACCAGTGCTGATCGCGCCGGCAAGCACAATGGTGCCGTCGAAGAATGTGCGCACGGCGTCGACGAATGCGAACGGCGAGACCTGGCCGGTATGACCGCCTGCGCCGGAGGACACGAGCACGAGGCCGTCGACGCCGGTCGCCGCGGCCTTGCGCGCGAACTCGACGCTGTTCACGTCGGCGAACACCAGCCCGCCGTAGCCGTGTACCGCTTCGACCGCATCGCGGGGGCTGCCGAGCGCGGTGATCACGATGGGCGCGCGGTGGCGCACCGCGAGGTCGAGGTCTGCACGGCGCCGGTCGTAGGACGAGTGCATCACGAGGTTGGCGGCCCACGGCGCGTCGTCGGCCGTGATCTCGGCGGCGATGCGCGTCAGCCACTCGTCGAGTATTTCGGGCGTGCGGGCGTTCGGTGCGGGGAACGCGCCGATTACGCCGGCGCGGCAGCTCGCGATCACCAGGTCAGGACCCGAGATCAGGAACATCGGTGCGGCGATCGCCGGCAGCCGCAGCCGCGACTTGAGTTCATGCAGGGCGGTCATTGGAATGCTTGCATCCTGTCACTTGTTTAAAGAGACTTAAAAAGTCAGCCAAAGCTAGCAAGCCCGTTGTGCCTTTGCAAGGCGCGCCCGGCCGTCTGGTCTGCTGGAGCGACCGTACATGAAGCCTGGATGGATACGCGCGAATTCGGTGACGCGGGCGCTGGAGATCATCGGCGACCGCTGGATCATCATGATGCTCCAGCAGGCCTTCGTCGGCGTGCGCCGTTTCGAGGATTTCCAGCGCGCGCTCGGCATCGCCCGCAGTACGCTGACCAGCCGGCTGCGCCACCTGGTCGCCCACGGACTGCTCGAGCGCCAGCCCTACGACGCGCATCCGCGGCGCCACGAGTACCGGCTGACCGCGATGGGGCGCGATCTGTTCGCGACCGCGCTGATGGCGGAGGCCTGGCAGCATCGGTGGGCCGCACCGCCGGACCATTTGCAGGTGCTCGTGCACCGCGACTGCGGACAGGTCACGCGTCCGCAGCTCGTCTGCGGTGAATGCCGCGGGCCGCTGGCCGCACGCGATGTGAGCTATGCCGATGGTCCCGGCGCGAGCTGGGTGCAGCGCGCCGCGCGCCGCCGCCGTCGCAGCAGCCTCGAGACCGCCGCGCCGCCACGCGTGCCGGTATCGCCGGACCTGCTCGAGCTGCTTGGTGACCGCTGGACCCCGCAGGTGGCAGCGGTCGGCTTTTTCGGCGTGCGCCGGTTCGAGGACATGCGCTCGAGCCTGCGGCTCGCGACCAACATCCTCGCCCACCGGCTGCGCCGGCTGGTCGAGATCGGGGTCTTCCGTACCGAGCTCTACCAGCAGCGTCCAGCCCGCTGGCAGTACCGGCTCACCGACAAGGGGCTCGCGCTGTACCCGATGCTGATCGCGCTGATGGCGTGGGGCGATCGCTGGTGCGCCGCGCCGGAGGGGCCGCCGCTGCTGTTGACGCACCTACCGTGCGGCGCACCGGTGGTGCCCGAACTGGTCTGCGACGACTGTGGCGGGCACGTGACACCCGACAACATCCGGCCACGGCGCAAACGCGCCGGAGATCCCCGCGAGGGGCCCGCAAGCTCCTGATGGGCAAGGGATGCTGATGCCGAGGTAGGCACACGCGGCGGGTGCGGCGCAGTCGCGTTGTCTTGACACCACGCGACCCGCGGGAACATACTCCTTTCAGGTGCATTGCATAACAAGACTGGCATCTTAGGCGCCGGTTTTTTCTTGGGGGAATACTCGTATGAAGCTCACCAGTCCGTTGCTGGCTGCGGCGGTCGCCGCGGCGTTCACGACCGGGGCCGCCGCACAGCAGCAGCCCCGCGCACTCGACGAAATCATCGTCACCGCACAGAAGCGTGCCGAAAGCCTGCAGGAAGTGCCGATCGCGATCTCGGCATTCGATGCCGAGGCGTTGCAGACCTCGGGAGTGCGCACGCTCGACGAGATCAGCATGCGCACGCCGGGCCTCACGATGAGCCGGTTCAACGCGGTGCAGCCGCAGATCTACATTCGTGGCATCGGGTCGACCGACCAGTCGGCGTCGGGTGACCAGTCGGTGGGCGTGTTCGTGGACGGCGTGTATCTCGGCCGGGCGGGCTTCAGTGACCTCGACTTCTTCGACCTCGAACGCATCGAGGTGCTGCGCGGGCCGCAGGGTACGCTGTACGGAAAGAACGTCGTCGGCGGCGCGATCAACCTCGTCACGCAACGCCCGTCGGAGGAGTTCGACGCGCGCGTCGAGGCCACCATCGGCAATTACGACCGCCGCGGCCTGCAGGCGCTGGTCACCGGCCCGATCGCCGAGGGCGTCGCCGGCAAGATCACCGGGTCGTGGACCGAGCGTGACGGCTACGCGCGCAGCGTCGAAATAAACGAAAACACCGGGGGTGATCTCAGCGACGACGACAACCTGACCTTTCGGGGGCAGCTGCTGTTCACGCCGCGCGATGACATGGAGCTGCTGCTGGCGGCCGACTGGTCGCGCAATCGTCTTGCCGGCAACAACCGCGAGTGCGTGGGTGAGCAGTTCATCTTTTTCCCTTGGTTCGCGCCTGGTTCGCCTTTCGCCGCGTCACCGTGCAGTGATGACCCGTTCCTCAACGAGAAGACCGTCGACGGTTTCCAGGACCGCGACGTCTGGGGCGTATCGGCGACGCTTACGTGGGACACCGCCGCAGGCGAGCTCACTTCGATCACCGCATTCCGCAACGGCGAGTACGACATCCAGGAAGACTTCAGCGGCTCCGACGCGCCGCTGGTCATTCGCAACGCGACCGACGAGATCGACCAGTGGTCACAGGAGATCCGGCTGCAGGACGAGGCGATGGACGGGCGTCTGAACTGGCTGGTCGGCGCCTACGGGTACTGGGCCGAGATCGACCGGCTCGAGAACAACGACTTTTCCGGTAACGACGTGCCGCTCGGATTGCCGCCGGGGCTGAGCTTCAACACGTTCTACTTCCAGCGCAACCGCACCGAAAGCTACGCACTGTTCAGCCAGGTGACCTGGGGTCTGACCGATACCGTCAATCTTACCGCCGGCGCCCGTTACACCTACGAGCAGAAGCTCTCGGAGATCAGCGGCCAGGGCTTCGATCCGACCGGGACATTCCTGGTCGCGCCCTACGATGTGCGCAACACGCGGTCATGGAACGCGTTCACGCCCAAGATCACGCTCGACTGGCAGGTCACCGATGACGTGATGGTGTATGCGAGCATCGCCGACGGCTTCAAGAGTGGCGGCTTCAATGGTACCGCCCCGGATGGTGTCGCGGCGAGCACGCCTTTTGACCAGGAAGATGCGCGCCAGTACGAGATCGGCATCAAGTCCGAGCATTTCGACCGTCGCCTGCGCGCGAATCTCACGGCGTTCTACATCGACTACGAGGACCTGCAGGTGTTCCAGCTCGTCGACGGCGCCCGGCTGATCGTCGACAACGCCGCCGATGCCGTCAGCAAGGGCTTCGAACTCGAGGTGCTCGCGCAGGTCACCGACGGGTTCTCGCTGTTCGGGAGCTACGCGTACCTCGACACGGAGTACAAGGACTTCATCAACGAGGCCGGCGAAGACTTCAGCGGCAATCCCCTGACGCGCGCACCGCAGGACACCTTCAACGTGGGCGCGACCTGGCGCATGCAGCTCGCGCCGTCTCTGGGCCTGACGCTGCACAGTGAGTACGGCTACCGCAGCCGCGTGTCCTACGACCCGGGCGACTTCGCGCTGGTCGGCGATGGTTCCGTGGGTCTCTGGGACGCCCGTGCCACGCTCGAGCTGCAGGACTACAACATCGACATCACGGCCTGGGGCAAGAACCTCACCGACGAGGTGCACGTCACCCAGGCGATCGACGGACGCGGGCCGTTCAACCTGAGCCAGAACGCCGCCGCGGTCATCGGCGAGCCGCGCATGTACGGCGTCACGGTGAACTGGCGCTTCCGCTGAAGCCGCGCGTGCCAGGTCCTCGGCCAGGCTCAGCCCAGGCCGAGGGCCTGGCGCGTCTCCTCGAGCGCGTCGGCGTGCTCGCGCAGAACCGAGGCGTTCAGCCCGAGCCGGCGCGCGTCGGCGCGGTTGGCGAGGGCGGAGGCCGTGTCTTCGACGAGCGGTACGGGGGCTTCCTCCAGCGCCCGGGCCAGTGTCAGCAGGTCGAGCATCGGAAAAGGGTTGCCGGCGTCTGACGCATCTTCCTGGTGCGCGACAGCCTCGGCCGCCTCGGCCGGCAGCTGCCAGGATTCGACGATTGCGCGCGCGACACCGGGATGCCAGTGTTCCACCAGTGCGTGCAGACTGTCCTCGGAGTCGAATACCGTCGGATAATCGGCCGCCCGGCTGTAGAGATAGATCCGCCCGACGTTATGGATCAGTCCGACGACCATCGCCTCTTCCTGCTTGGCACGCCTGCTGGCGCGTGCGAGCGCGAAACAGGCTGCGGCCACGCGCGCGCTGCATCGCCATTCTGGCGCGAGCAGATGCTCGACCTGCTTGAACGCGGCCCCGGCACGCAACTGGCGCAGCGCGAAACTCATCGCTGCGGCCTGCACCATGCCGGCACCCACGCGCGAGATCGCAACGGTGAGATCGGTGGTTTCGCGGCCCGCGCGGCGGAAGGTCATCGAGTTGGCCATGCTGAGTATCGCGCCGGCCAGTGCCGGCTCGGCACCGACGAGCCGCGCGAGCTCGGCGGCACTGAAATCGGGCTTGGACAGGGCGTTGCGCACGCGCACAACGGTCCTGGGCAGCGACGGCAGGCGAATTTCTCCGGCGCTGAGGTCTGCTGCGAGTCCCTGCACGAGGGTGAAAGCGTCCTGCTGTGTAGCCGACATCGGGGCCTCCGCGCGCCACCGGCGCGCCTGTGCGGTTCGACGGGTTCCATAGGGTTTATCGGCCGCGGTCGCCCCGGCTTTAGCGCCCCGGTGGCGCGGCGGTGAGCGCAGCGCTCGATACCGTCGTCGTCGGGGCGGGTGTCGTCGGGCTCGCCTGCGCCGCTGCGCTGGCGCGCGCGGGTCGGGAAGTCGTCGTGCTCGAGTCCGGCGAGCGCGCTGGCGAGGGCACGACGTCGCGCAATTCCGGCGTCATCCACGCCGGGCTGTACTACGCACCCGGTTCGCTCAAGGCCGAGCTGTGCGTGCGCGGGCGGCACCTGCTCTATGAATACGCAGCGGCCCACGGTGTGCCGCACCGGCGCTGCGGGAAGTACGTCGTCGCCGTCGACGATGACGAACTGCCAGCGCTCGAGGCGCTGCACCGCAATGCGTCGGCCAACGGCGTCGAGGGCCTCGAGCGGATCGACGCGCCGCTCGTGGCGCAGCGACTGGCGGGCGTGCGCGCCACCGCCGCACTGTATTCACCGGTCAGCGGCATCATCGACGTGCCGTCGCTGGTCACCGCGCTGATCGCGGAGCTCGAACGCCATGACGGCCAGCTCGTGAAACGCGCCGAGGTCGTACGTGCCCGCGTGACCGGGGACGGACTGGCGCTCGAGCTCGGCGACGGCACGCACGCGCGATGCCGGCGGTTCGTCAACGCCGCCGGGCTCACCGCGCACCGGCTCGCCGCGGCGATCGAGGGCCTGCCGAACGGCGCGGTGCCCGTGGTGCGCTACGCGCGCGGCCAGTACTTCGAGTACCGCGGCCAAGCGCCGTGGCCGTGGCTGCTCTATCCGCTGCCCCAACCCGGTGGGCTCGGTACACACCTGACACTCGATCTTGCCGGCGGCGCGCGCTTCGGGCCCGACGTGCAGTGGTGTGATGCGCCCGACTACCGCCCGGACCCCGCCCGACGCGATGCCTTCGCGCGCGAGATCGCCCGCTATCTGCCGGACATCGACCCCGCGCGGCTCGTCCCCGGTTACGTGGGCGTGCGGCCGAAGCTGCACGGCCCGGACGAGGCTGCCGCGGACTTCCGCATCGATGGCCCCGAGCGCCACGGGGTGGCGGGGCTGGTGCAGTTGTTCGGCATCGAGTCGCCGGGGCTGACCGCGGCGCTCGCGATCGGCGAACGCGTCAGCGCGTGCCTTGCGGACCGGTGAGTGCCGCGGTCGATTGCGTACTCAGAAGTTCATTCCCACGCGGATACCCTGGGTGCGGGGCGCGGCGAAATTGCCCTTGTGGCTGGGGCCCACGCCGATGATCACGGTGCCCCCCGACTGCGCGGTGATCACGTTGCGGTTTTCCAGGTTGTTGACGAACGCCGACGCGTACCAGCGACCGTCGTCTGATTCCCAGTTCACGCTGATGTCGGTTTTCGTGAAGGCGTCACGCTTGTCGAAATCCTTGTTCTGCACGCGCAGGAACGCGCTCGACTCGTAACGGAACTGCACGCGCGGCGTGATCGAGCCGCGCGCAAGGTCGAATCGCCAGGGTTCCAGCGTCAGGTTGGCGGTCCACTCGGGCGCATTGATCAGACGGTTCCCGGACAGATCCTCTACACCCCCGACGATATCGTCGGGGACGTCGGTGAACTCGTCGAACTCGGCGTCGAGGTAGCCGAAGCTTGCAGCGAGCAGTCCGCGCTCCCAGGGCACCAGCGTGAGTTCGAGTTCAAGGCCATGAATCGTCGCCTCGGCCGCGTTGCGGGTCACGTTCTCCAGTCCGCCGTCGGGCTGGATCTCGGTTTGTGACTGCTGCAGGTCGTTGTAGTCGTAGTAGAACGCGGCGAGGTTCGCGCGCCCGCGGCCACCCCAGAAATCGTGCTTGATGCCCACTTCCCACGCGTCGATCGTCTCCGGCGCGTAGCGATCTACGATCACGCCTCGATTGAAGCCACCAGCCTTGTAGCCGGTGGAAAACGTACCGTAGATCAGCGTGTCATCGGTCGGCGTGTAGTTGAGGCCCGCGCGCCAGGTCGTGCGGCTCCAGCTCCCTTCGATGTTCTGGGGCAGGATCTGCAACGGCGGCGGCCCGACCGAGTTCACCCGCCGGATTTCCTGGAAGCTGTCGGGTTTGGTTTTTTCATCGCGCGTATGACGCAGGCCGATGGTGGCGCTCAACCGGTCGTTGAACACGATGTCGGTCTGCCCGAATGCGGCATAGGATTCGTTGGTCAGCCCGTTGTCGACGAAATCGAAGTCCAGTCGTTCGAAAGGAATGCCCTCGGCGGCGGGGATCTGGATGTTGAATACGCTGTCGATCTCCTCCTCGAACCAGTCCACCGCAGGTCCAGCCGAGCCCCCACGTCCTTGTCATTGCGGCGCCCCTGCACCGCGAGCGGAAAGCGGCGCGGATCTTCGAGCACGAACTGCGGGTTCGGGTTACCCGGGAAGTCGATGAAACCGTTGACCGGACCCACGCCACGGCGGCGGAAGGTATCGAGCGCGAGCAGTGCGCTGAATTCGGCTGCCGGTTCCCAGAGCAGCTGCGCGCGCACCGAGTAGTCATCGGCGTCGTCGCCGCGCAGTGGCTGCGGCGAGTTGTCACGGAAACCGTCACGGTCTTCGCTGATGAACGATGCCCGGAACGCCAACTGGTCGTCGACCAGCGGGATGTTCACATGGCCGCGGGTGCGGAACAGGTCGAAGTTGCCGATCGTGAGATCGACATTGGCGCCGAATTCGAACTCGGGCCGACGCGAGATCAGGTTGACGACGCCGGCGGTGGCGTTGCGTCCGAACAGCGTGCCCTGCGGGCCGCGCGAGACCTCGACGCGTTCGAGATCGTAGAAATGGGCGTTCGCGCCCGACATGCGAGGGATGTACACGCCATCGACGTGAAAGGCGGTGGTCGGGTCGCTCTCGTTGCGCAGGTCATCGCTGGAAACACCGCGGATCGTGATCAGCACGGCGTCGCGGTTATTGTTGCGCCCTATGTGGACGTTCGGGATGAAATTGCCCAGATCCTCGGTCGAGGCAATGCCCGATCGGTCCAGATCGTCCTGCGAGAATGCCGAAATCGCGATTGGCGTGTCCTGGAGATCGGTTTCACGACGTTCGCCCGTGACGATGATCTCCTCCAATCGAGGCGTGTCAGCGGCTTCGGCGGTGGCCCAGGGTGCAAGCCCCGGGCCGGTGGCGAGGAGCAGAGCGATGGTGGGTGCCCCTGCGCGCGCACCCGGTCGTATCCCGTATGCGTTCATGTTCACTCCCCCGTTCCGACGGCGCATGGTGCTGGATGGCAGATAATAGAAATCACAATAGTTAAAAAGTCAACTAAGATCGTGTTGTATTCGTGCGACCAGGCGGCGCGACGGCATGGTTTCCCTGAAGCGTGGGGCGCGGGACAATTGCCGTCAGGCGCGGCCGGCCAGAGCCGTGCGCGCCAGTAACACCCGGGGGCGTTGCCGCCGGGCCGTCGATGACGACGACACGGGATTGCCAACAGATGAAGCAAAGCAAGCGCACGGGCGCCGGTCGGGGCCGCGCCGGCCAGCGCGAGACCCTGGATCTCGATACCCACCTGCCTTACCGGCTGGCCCGGCTGTCGAACCTGATCCGCCAGACCACCAGCGACGTGTATCTCAAGCACACGGGGATGTCGGGTCGGGAATGGCGGGTGCTCGGGATGATCGGGCTGCGCGGGCCGCTGTCGGCGGCCGAAACCGCCGAGCTCACCGGCATGGACCGCGCGACCATCACCCGATCCGTGGACCGGCTCGAGGCGCTCGGCTACGTCGAGCGCGCCCCCGATGCGCATGATCGGCGCCGGATCGTACTCGCGGTCACGCCGCTCGGACGTCGTCGATGTGACCGCATCATCCCGATGATGCGAGAGGATGGCACCTACTACGAGGCCGTGCTCACTGCGCGCGAGAAGCAGCAGCTGCTGGACATGATCGAGCGGCTGGAAACGCAGGCCCAAGAACGCATGATCACGCTCGCCGGCGAGCGTGGTGCCGGCCGGGGTCGGGCCGGCGGCGGGTGACGCCGCCCGCGCGCCGGCCCGATCCTACGTGCGGGCATTGACACGCTCAATAATTGAGTTTTCAATTATTACTCTTCCGTCACAGCACGATTGCCGTTGTGCAACCGTGCAGGCGCCATGGTGTTGCGCCAGAGAGGATTTTGCATGCCGCTGCTCGACCCGATCGACATGACAGACCCCGCCATCGCCGAACTCGTCAGGTTCTTCGATTCGACACTCGGGTTTACGCCCAACAGCGTGCTGACGATGCAGCGCCGTCCGTTGATCGCGCGGGCCTTCGTGGAACTCAACCGCGCGGTGATGCACAACGAGGGCAAGGTCACCAGCGAGCTCAAGCGCCTGATCGGCTACATGGCGAGCCTGACCGCCGGCTGCAGCTACTGCCAGGCGCATACCGCGCTGGCCGCGCAGCGCTTCGGTCTCTCCGAGGAGCGGCTGGAGGCCTTGTGGGATTACCAGGCGAGCCCGCTCTACGACGACGCCGAGCGGGCCGCGCTCGATTTCGCCGTTGCCGCGTCGTCGGTGCCTAACGCTGTGACCGACGAGATCGGCGAGCAGCTGCGCGCGCACTGGACCGAGGGCGAGATCGTCGAGATTCTCGGCGTGATCTCGCTGTTCGGGTTTCTCAACCGCTGGAACGATTCGATGGGTACGCCGCTCGAAGGCGACGCGCAGGACTTCGCCGGGAAGCACCTCGGCGCCCACGGCTGGGCGCCCGGCAAGCATCGCGACGATTGAACAGGCCGCAACGGGGAGTGAAGCCATGAGCCTTGCCCATGCCACCGATGCCGATGTCGACGATCAGATTACGGGCCGCGGCGATGCCTCTCTGGTGGTGCTCGACTTCTGGTCGCGCACCTGCGGGCCTTGCAGGATGGTCACGCCGGTGCTGGAGACACTCGCCGAACGTCATGACGACTCGCTGCACGTGGTCATGGTCGACATCGCCGATGCTCCCGAAACCAGCCGACGCTGGAACGTGCGCGCGACGCCTACGCTGATCGCGCTGCGCAACGGCGAGGAGCTGGCGCGGCACAGCGGCGCGATCGTGCGCGGCCAGCTCGTCGACTGGGTCGAGAGCCGCCTCTGAACGTCCGGCGCCCGGACAACGCTGCGGGCAGGCACCCGGAGGTCATGTGAGCTTCGCCGAATTCTCGACGCAGTACCTGTTCCCCGGGGTCATTTTCGTCGTGATGTTCGGCCTGGGGCTGAGCCTCACGCCCGTCGCGTTCGCCAACATCGTGCGTGTCCCGCGGGCCGTGGCCGTGGGGCTGGCAGGCCAGATGCTGTTTCTGCCGATCGTGGCGATCGGCGTCGCACTGCTGCTGCCGTTGCCCGAACCGATCCGGCTCGGACTGATCATCCTCGCGGCCTGTCCCGGCGGTTCGACGTCGAACGCGATCGTGTTCGCGCTGCGCGGAGAGACTGCTCTGTCGGTCACGCTGACGGCACTCTCCAGTCTGCTGAGTATCGTGACGATCCCGTTCATCATCGGACTCGGGTTCGTACTCGTTTCGGGCGATGAGGCAACACTCGCGCTGCCGGCCGGCACGATGATGCAGCGGCTGTTCATGATGACCGCGCTACCCATTCTGCTCGGCATGACTGTGCGGGCACTGATTCCCGGTCCTGCGCTCGCATCGTTGCGGTTCTTCAGGGTGTTGTCGCTGGTGCTGATCCTGATGATCATCGCGATCAGCGTACGCGACGCGTTCCACCTCATCGAGGATAATGCGCTCGAGATTATCACCGCCGCGGTGACGCTCGCGGTGCTCGTCGTGTCGGGGGCTTACGTGATCGGCCGGCTCGCGCGCCTGGATAGAGGCAAGCGCATCGCGATCACCGTCGAGGTCGGCGTGCAGAACACGCCGCTGGCGCTGGTGATCGGCGCGACGCTGCTCGGTCTGCCCGAGCTCAACATCGTGCCGGTCGCCTACGGCGTGCTGAACTACCTGCTGATCGCATTGCTGCTGCTCGGGCTGCGCTACGCGGCACCTGCCACTGGCCGTGCACCTGGCGCGGCGGTCGACCCCCGAAGGCCCTGACCCGCCAGGCAGGCGGCATATCCATGCGGATCACGCCGGCAAGGGTAGGCCATGTGAGTGAGATTGCCAAAAGCGGCTCGCCTATGCCCCGGCCGGCGCGGCGCGCTAGCATGCAGCCATGAACGTTCTGCGCAGGGTCACCGGCACGACCGCCGTCGTCGTCCTCGTGCTGCTCGCGATCGTACTGATCGTGCCGCGCGGCGATGACGCGCGCGACGATGCGCCGATGGATCTGCTCGCCACGGCGACCACCGGGGGCACGTACTACCCGGTCGGTGTCGCGATCGCGACGCTGACGCGCCA
>PWYM01000302.1 GCA_003567855.1 Gammaproteobacteria bacterium
ACAGACTCCCTCCAAAAAATTAATATGCTGATTATCTACTGAACAGTATCGTTAAGTTCACTACCAGCTTTGAATTTAACAACTTTTTTGGCTCCAATTGTAATTGGATTGCCTGTCTGCGGATTCCTGCCTGTCCTGGCATTGCGTTTTGAAACGGAGAATGAGCCAAATCCTACCAGTGCTACCCGGTCACCTTTTTTAAGGGCATCTGTTGTGGACTGTACAAAAGCATCAAGAGCTTTTTTTGCATCAGCTTTTGTAAGGCCAGCACTTGCTGAAATTGCATCGATTAGTTGTGCCTTGTTCATAGTAATTAATTTTAGGGTTAATAAAACTATTTATAAAAAGGTTCATTTTAGACAAATATATTGCATTTATTAAGTATAGCAAATTTCATTGACAAAAAAATCTTGAAATATTGATAAAATGCCTGTTTTTGTTAATAAAATTCAAAAAAACCGTATAAATTCAATTCTTTACCGGGTCTTTTACTCATTTTCAACGCAGCCGCATACTGTTGAATTATGAAAGTAAATTCCCCGCTGCCTGTTTTGGGGAGTCTGATTTCATCTTCAAATAAATAAAATGCTATATTTCTCCTGCAAAAAGCATAAATTTCGTCTTAATAAAATATCCAAAATTTATGCTTACAGTCGGAAACACCTCGTTTTAATATAAAATTTTTTCATCTTGTCTGTGTTTAATTTAAGCTGAAAAAATTTTATATATATTTAGCCTAATTACTTCATAAATATTCACACCAATATGAATTTTAGCGCATTGGCGTCTTTGTGGTGAAAATATTTTGTCTCCAAAGTTCAAATGATCAAGGATATTTCTAAGTTTATGAATTAATAAGGTTAGAACATATTAAAATAAATTATAATTTTGCATCGGAGAAATGGCAGAGTGGTCGAATGCGGCGGTCTTGAAAACCGTTGTTCCGTTTCCGCGGAACCGGGGGTTCGAATCCCTCTTTCTCCGCCAAAATTAAAATGCAGAAGATTCCTCAGTCTTCTGCTTTATTTTTAGGAGAGATGCCGGAGTGGTCGATCGGGGCGGTCTCGAAAACCGTTGTTCTGCTTTCGCGGAACCGAGGGTTCGAATCCCTCTCTCTCCGCAAAGATATTTGCTGATATAAACCGTGCAAAGCACGGTTTATATATTGATTCCAGGCCGCGTAAAAGCTTGCTTTTTAAGTGGACTGGAACCAATAAAAACAGTAACGGAAGTTACTGTCAGTAAATGCTTTTAAGCCTCCCTTAAGGGATCACGAATGAAATGAGTAATTCCCCGTTGCCTAAGACAATAAGAGGAAGCAATCATAAAAACAACTGCATATCATGCAGCTTACGGTAATATCCATTCAATTTCAAAAGAGCTCCATGTCTGCCTCTTTCAACAATTCTTCCTTCGTGAAGCACACATATCTCATCGGCAAACTGGATGGTAGAAAGCCTGTGGGCTATAACAAGAGAAGTTCTGTTTTTCATAAGCTTGAACAAAGCATCCTGCACCAGTCTTTCTGATTCAGTATCCAGTGCTGAAGTAGCCTCATCAAGTATCATTATGGGGGGATTCTTCAGGACAGCTCTTGCGATACTGATCCGCTGCCTTTGTCCGCCGGAAAGCTTACTGCCTCGGTCCCCGATTTTCGTGTAATAACCATGTTTTGATGCGCTGATAAAATCATGTGCATTTGCAACTTTAGCTGCATCTATTACATCCTCTTCAGTCGCATTTTCAACTCCAAAAGCTATGTTATTGTAAAATGAATCATTAAAGAGAATGGGGTCCTGATTAACATTTCCCATTAGCGCCCGCAAGTCCCTGATCCTGTATTCCTGTATTGACACCCCGTCGATCAGTATATCCCCCTGCTGTACATCATAAAACCTGGGCAAAAGGTCGGCCATAGTGGACTTTCCTGAGCCAGACTGACCAACCAGTGCAATGGTATTGCCTTTTTCGATAACAAGGTTAATATCTTTTAAAACATCGAAATGATCATAACTGAAAAAAACATTTTTGTATTCTATAGAACCTGAAAAATCCATGATGGGCATTGCCCCGGGTTTATCCTTTATATTATTGGTTGCATCCATTACATCCTGAACCCTGTCCACCGAAGCGAGCCCTTTTTGAATATTGTACATTGCACCGGAGAAAGATTTGGAGGGAGCGATGATCATATAAAAAAGCATAAGATAAGCAATAAATACCTCTGAACTAAGCCCACTTGTATCCGCCAGTATCAGAGATGCACCGTAAACCATAATTATGATCATTACAGCGGTACCCAGAAACTCACTCAGGGGACTGGCAAGTGCCCGTCTTCTCTGAATACTGATCATTATTTTGGTATACAGGGAATTCATGCTTTGAAATCTATGCCTCATTTTATCCTCGGCATTAAACGCCTTTATGATACGCAACCCCCCCAGGGTTTCCTCGATCATTGAAAGCAGCGATCCCATCTTTTTTTGCCCCTTTAATGAGGTTTGCTTCAGTGTCCTGCCGAGTCTGCCAATAATAAACCCGCTAACAGGTAATAATACCAGCACAAATAAGGTAAGCGATGTGCTCATATAAAAAAGACCGGCAAGATATATGGCGACCTGAATCGGATCGCGAAAAAGCATCTCCAGGGAGCTGATAACAGATGTTTCGATTTCCTGAACATCTCCTGTCATTCGTGATATAATATCTCCCTTTCTGGTTTCAGAAAAATAGGAAAGTGGCAATATCATTACTTTATCGTATATCTGGTCCCTTATGTCCCTTACAACCCCGTTCCTTATGGGTGCCAGAAAATACATCGCCAGGTAATGGAAAAAATTTTTAAAAAAGGACATTGTCATGATCAGTATACTAAGAAAGATCAGGGCATGGATGGGGCCCTGTGTACTGATCATGTTGCTTACGTAGTAATTAAAATGCTCCATTACCGAATCAAGGGAATATTCAAATTCACCAACAGTACTTATTTCAGGCTTATTCTGGAACAGGATACCCAGGAATGGAATGGCTATTGCTATAGAGGAAACAGTAAATACAGCCGAGAAAAGGTTCAGTAAAATATTCAGCGATCCTTGTCGCCAGTAGGGAATAAGAAACCTCAATATCTTTCCGATATTCTTCATATTGCAAATGGTGGCTGTAATTATAAATCTATTCCGGTGTAATTGAAAGGAGTGATGACCTTCAGTTCATCTTTTAAAGCTTCATCCACTTTCAGTGAATCAATAAATTTTATGAAATCAGCTTGTGTGACCTTTTTGTTCTTTCTTGTCAGGTTCTTTAAAACTTCATACGGTTCAGGGTAGCCTTCCCTTCGCAGAACAGTCTGAATAGCCTCTGCTATTACAATCCAGTTAGCCTTCAGATCTGCATTAATTATACTTTTATTTACACTGATTTTGCTCAGGCCTTTCATAATAGCTTTAAGAGAGAGCACGGTATGGGCAATGGGAACTCCTATGTTTCGCAGAACTGTTGAATCGGTCAGATCACGCTGAAGTCTTGATACAGGCAATTTAACAGCGAGATGTTCAAAAAATGCGTTGGCCACACCCAGATTACCTTCGGCATTTTCAAA
>PWYM01000251.1 GCA_003567855.1 Gammaproteobacteria bacterium
ACCGCCGCCTCGGCCGAGACGTACCTCGCGTATCACGTCTCCACCGCCACCGCCGAAGTGCGCGTGCGCACCGGACAGGCCGAACTCGTCGCGCTGCAGGGGGCAGCGGTGGACGGGCGCAGCTACAGCGTGGTCATCGTCGACGGCGGGGCCCAGCGGGGCGCCGCCGCACTGAACGCCGTGAACGCATCGGCCGCGGTCATCGGCAACGCGGTCAACGTGGGCGCGGTGCGCACGAACGCGGCGGTCGGCACCGGTGGCGTGGCCAGCTCCAGGCTGTCCCAGACAAACGCCATCAGCCAGATCGGCCGTCGCTAGTGTCGTACCCATGCAGCGCGCCGCCCGAACGCACCACCACACCGGCACAGGAGGCGCCATCATGAGTCCGATTACAAGGTTCCTGCGATACCGTCCGCCACCGCTGCTGTGGGCGGCCGCCCTGTGCCTGCTGTGTCAGCCGGTGCTTGCCTTGGAGCCGATGAGCGACGCCGAACTCGACGCGGTCACCGCGGGCGCGGCGCCGAGCAGCGACCTCGACGAGATCGTCGCGTTCGACCTGGTGCGGCGCACGCAGTCGGGCAGGACGGTCACGGCCCAGGGCAGCCTCAGCGCGCTGACGACTCCCGCGGACTTGCGGCTTGGCCAGCTCACGTTGTCCGACGGTGCGCAGAGCCACCTGCAGTCAGTCGTCAACATCAACGCGGTCGATTCGGTCGTCAACGTGCTGCTGAACCTGAACGTCACCGTCGACTCCACCGTCGGCGGCGTCAATCAGTTCAACCTCAACGGTGCATTGCCGCCGCTGCCGGCAGCGGTGCCGGCGCCCTGAGATGGACCGGTCGCGCCGGCAACCGCGCACCGCGGTGCCGCCTCGGGCAGGCGGTACGGTGATGGCCGCGCTGCTCCTTGTTGGCGCCGGCGATGCCGGCGCCGGGTCCGGTGTGCCGGTGACGGCCAACGACGTTCGCGCCACCGCAACGGGGACGTCCTTCCTGGAACAGCGCGAACGCAACCTGGTGCGCCAGGGCTGGGACATCAGCTGCGGGGCGGCGGCCCTGAGCACCATCCTCACGCATCATTTCGGCACGCCGTACACCGAAGCCACGATCGCGGTCAGCATTCTGGCCAACACCGACCCGGCGCTGGTGCGCGAACGCGGGGGCTTTTCGCTGCTGGACCTGAAGCGCTTCGCCGAGGCGGTCGGCTATACCGCCGACGGCTACGCCAACGTCACGCTGGACGACCTGGCCGACCGCGGCGGACCGGCCATCCTTCCCGTGCACTTCGGCGGGCTGGACCACTTCGTGGTCTTCCGCGGCCGGGTGGCAGGCCGGGTACTGATCGGCGACCCGGCCTTCGGCAACCTCACGTTCTCCGAGCAGCGCTTCCTGAATGCCTGGACAAGCGGCATCGCGTTCTTCGTCGACCGGCCGGGCGAGGAACCGGGCGAACGGCTGTCCGCGGAGGCGATGCAGCTGGCGATTCCAGATCTGAACTACGTCTACCGCCTGGGCACGGCCCACGGCGTGATGCCCGCAACCCGCCGTTGAGCCGATGCTGAACGCCGGCACACTGGTACGCGCCCTGGTCATTGCGGTAATGCCGTGGGGTGCGGCAGTGGCGCAGGAGCCGTCGGGCAGCGGGACGGAGGAGGTCTCTAACGCCGAGTTGCTGCGCATCGTGGCCGAACAGAATGAACTGCTCCGGCAGCTGGGCGCACGCATCGCCGAGCTCGAGGAGCGCCTCGCCCGGGTGGAGACCGACGTGCCGGCCGGGGACCCGACGCCGGACCCGCCGGCCACCGACAGCGGCGTCACCGAAGCGGACCTGCTGGCCATGACCGACGAGGAGCAACGCGAGCAGGAACGCCTGGTGCGCGCGGCGTTCGAGCGCACGCTGGTCGAACGCGGCAGCCTGCTGCTGCCACCCGGCGGCCTGGACATCGAGTCCAGCCTCTCGTACGTGCACAGTTCGTCCGAGAACATCCTCATCGACGGGTTCACCGTACTGCCCGTGCTGGTTGTCGGTGACATCGTTTCGGAGAACGTTCAGCGCAATCTGGCGATGGCGTCGGTCACCGGACGCGTCGGGCTGCCCTGGAACGCCCAGCTCGACGTGCGCATTCCCTACGTGCACCAGGCCGAGCGGCGCTTCACCGCCGACAACACCGAGTCTACGAACAGCGCCAGCGGGTTCGGCGACATCACGTTCGGCATCAGTCGACAGCTCGCCCGCAGTGGCGGATGGCGCCCGGACCTGCTGGCCAGCCTCCGCTGGAAGTCGACCACCGGCCGCGACCCCTTCGACGCGATGGAGCGCGGCGTGCCGGCCATCGGCACGGGCTACGACTCGCTGAACCTCGGCCTCACGGCCGTGCACGTGCTGGACCCGATCGTCTACTTCGGCTCGGTCAGCTCCAGCCGGAACTTCGCGTACCGCGAGGACATCGGGCGGATCAATCCGGGCAACGCCTTCGGCATGTCACTGGGCATGGCCGTCGCGCTGAACCCCCAGAGTTCGCTGTCGTTCTCCTACGATCAGCAGTTCATTCGACGGACCCGCGTGGACGGCAACCGACTCCCGGGCTCCTACCTCACCACCGGCATGTTCACCGTCGGCGGGTCGTTCGCGATCAGCGACTCCCTCACAAGCGACGTCTCCCTCGGCATCGGCCTGACCAGCGACTCGCCGGACGTGCGGGTGACGACGTCGATTCCATTCCGCTTTCGGCGATAGGCTCGGCCGCAACCAAGGTCGCCGTTGCCAGGTCCGCCGGTGAGTGCCTGCCCGCGCCGTCGCACGGGACGCTCTCTAACGCGGCAGAACGGTTCGAACGCGATGCCGTGGTGCTGCCGACTTGGAGCAGTTGTGGATACAGAGAGGCGTCACCGGGATGGCGCAGTGGGAGAGCGTGTACGCGCAGCGGGCGCGCCGATCGGCGGCAATGTATGTAACGGCAATAACTTATCGCACTATTCTAGAATTACTGTCATGCCGGGTTCTTCGCCCTGGTCAAAGCATAGCCAGCGCCTCCGGTCCGGCTTCGAGCCATTCCGAAACCGCCTGTGTTTCACCCACTGAAGTGCCCAGCACCCCCTGACCCTTCAGCCAGCCAGGCCTCCCTCAGTTCATCCAGATCGCTGCGAAAGGTTTCGCAAGCGGCGACGAGCCACTGATCACCGAAATCGCCAGCGGAGTCGCAAGTGCGGTTCGCATCCACGAGGGGAGGGAAGGCAGACGCGCGCTTCGCGCTCGATTGGCCGTTGGCCAATCCAAGAGCCGACCGTCTCACGCCGGCGATCAGCGGGAGATAGAGCGCCCATCCGGAAACACGTTGCCCTCCCACTTTCATACGGCCATCATCGACCCCAGCCATCATCGATCGCCCAGCCATCGTCCTGCCTGATGAATGTGAATTCCTGGCGGTAGGGCTCGCCGGCCCGTTGCGCAGTCAGCATGTTCCGGATCTCGGTTGACCCTGCAATGTGCCCTCGAAGGAAGTGGAGGAACCGGTCCTCAAGCGCGAACTCGGGTGCCGAGGCAGACATTTCGGCCGTCGCCGTCGCATAGGTACGCCCACGTTCCTCGTAGGGCGCAGACACGTTCACGAGCCGCTCGACCGACAGTTCGGCAATGCATAGCCCGGTGCCCTCGTGAAAGAAAGCCTCGCCTGCCGGCGTCAGCGTATAGACGTCGGCGCCGCGGCTTTCCGCCATATCGACCAGCCCGTTCGCGATCAGCGCGCTGAACGACTCGCGGGTATCCGTCCGGAAGCCGGTGGCCTGGACCGGAAAGCGCCGGACGCTTTCAATGCCGACCAGGTGCATGCAGCCCTGCGGCTGCCCTTCGTATTCGGCCTTGACGAGCTGCAGCAGGTCACGGTTGAGGCTCCCGCCGCCGGCGCCGTTTCCGCACCCGGTCAGCAGGGCCACTGCCAGACCGACCGCGACCACCTGGGCTGCGCGCTTGCCGTACACGGCGCCGATGCGCTGAGTCTGCGTAATCTGTTTTTTCATGGCTTTAGCCCCTGATCAGAACGGAGGGTCGCCTGGTTTGGCGGTCTGGAGCAGGGTGGTTGATCCCACGGCTCCGTGCAGCCGGGGCTAACGGGAGTTAACGCGATTTAGCAGGGATTAAGGGCACGCCCTGGATCGCGGGTGTGTTACGCCGGACGGCATCGCTTCCTGCTTGCCGGCGATGGCAAAGTTGAGTGCGCGACCGGACCGCGAGCCGTCCGGCGTATGGTCCGGAACGCGGGTTGTAGGCGGCCCGACCATCGGACCAATAGTACGCATAATGTATATTATGTCAAATAGTGTATGGATCGGGGTTCTGACTCGAAGCGCCGTGAGCCGAATCGTCTCCCGGTGTCGCCTGTCATATATCTGGATTGTTCGGACATTTGATCCCGAAAGCATTGTCATCCCAGCGACTTGCATGGATGTGCAGTGCATGGTTCGAGAAACATGTCACTCTGGGCCCCACCTGAACCGGGCATACTCGGCACTTGCATCGTCGCGCTAAACAAGAGCTGCACCATGCCCCCTGAACACTCGCGCACCGCTGAACGCGCTGCCACCTTCGGCGACGCGGCGACGCGTGAGCCCCAATGCACAGTGACCGAGGCCGCTGCGAACGACTCGCCGTACGCGAGCTTCGGCGAGTTGCTGCGGATGCTGGTACCGCGCGCCGACGTGATCAACATCTACGATGCGGACGGGAATCCACTCTGGTCGAGCCGCGACAGCCGTGACGCGCCCGAACTCGATCAGCTGGTCCGGGACCGGCTGCACGAACTGCCACGTGAGCCAGACCCGGCTCAGCCGAGTGCCGATGAGTCCGCCGCTGCACCTGCGGTCGATGACGACGAGACTCCTGTCGCGATGGCACCCGAGCGCCCGGGCGGCTGGATGGAGCGCTCGCCGGGCGGTGACGTGATTTACCTGACGCCGCTCTGGGCTCCGGACGCGGCCCGGCTGGGCCTGATTGCAGTCCTGCTCGAAAATTTTGACGCTGAACCGCGGCCCTATTCGCTGTTCAGTGCACTGATCAGGCCCGTCGTCACGGCGCTGTCGAATATGCTTGAGCTGCTGGGCAGGTCGATCTCAGACCCTGTCCATGCCACCGGTTCGAACGATGTGGCCGGTGACGCCGCACATGATGCTAACCGTGTGCTGGACGATACGGGCTCGCGACCCGGTCGCTCTCAGGCCGGGGCCGACGGTGCCCGGGCGCGCCGCGATCTGGAGCTCATTGCCCGGGTTCTCGACGATGCGACGGCAGAGGACGATCCTGGCGGTGCAATCGAGCGGTTGCTGGCGAGTGCCGCAATGCATTTCAGCGGCGAGATGGCCGCGCTGGTCGTGCCGACCAAGGGCGTGGATCTGCGCCGGCGGGCTGATGGATCCCTGCCGCCGGTCGATGGGATGCTCGAGCGCACCCGCCGCAACCTGATCGCAATGGCCGGTCTCAATGGCCGCCCGTTCATGATCAACCGATTACCGCGCCAGTCGCGTACCGGAGAGGATCAACCACCGCCATACCGGATTCTGGCCGCACCCATCGTCGACCGCAGCGGCGGCGTCGACGGCGTGCTGAGCGTATTTCGCCCGTCAACCGGACCCGATTTCGAAGAAACCGACCTGCAGCTGCTTGCCCTGCTCGCGCGCCGCGCCGGCGCAATGCTGCGTGTGCGACACGATCCGCTCACCGGTGCGTTGACCCGTCCGGCGTTTACGCACACCGCAGAGGTGCTGGTCCGCAACTCCGGCAGCATTGCCGCGTATGCGCTGCTCTACATCGACCTGGACCGTATGCACGTGATCAATGACCGACTTGGTCACGAAGCCGGTGACGAGGTTCTCGTACGCACGACCGAAGTACTTCGCGCGCAGCTCGGTCCCCGGGACCTGCTCGCACGGGTCGCGGGCGACAGTTTCGCAATGCTGCTCGCCGACTGTGACCTCGACGCGGCCCGCAGCCGGGCCGAGGCCGTGCTTGCGGATGTGCGGAAACTGAACTTCGTCCGCGAGGACGATGCGATCCGTGTGACGGCAAGTATCGGCGCCGCCCCGCTCCCGATCAGCCACGATGCGCCGGCCGAGGCGCTGGCCGCCGCCGAGGTTGCGTGCAAGGCTGCGAAGGACCGCGGACGCGACCGCATCGAGTGCTATCTTGAGGACGACCACAGCATCATTCGCCGGCACCGTGACATCGGCGTGCTGGCACGGCTGCAGAATGCGCTCGGCGGCGACGGGCTGCAGCTTTACGCACAGCCCATCCATGATCTTGCCGGCCACCGCCTGCACGGACTCGAGATCCTGGTAAGGCTCGTCGACGATGAGACCAGCGCGGTCGCGCCCGGCAGTTTCCTGCCGGCCGCTGAACGCTACCAGCTGATGCCGGCGCTGGATCGCTGGGTGCTCGAACAGATCTACGCGCTTCTCGAATTCCATTCAGCGCTGATCGAACGGCTCGGTCTCAACCTGTTCATCAATCTCTCGGGCCAGTCGCTCGGTGATGCGGCTTTCATCGACCAGCTCGTCGAGCGAGTGGAGCGCGGCACCCTGCCCGCCTCTTGCCTGACCTTCGAGATCACCGAGAGCGCCGCCGTCGTGCGACTCGACCGGGCCCGCTGGCTGATCGAGCGGTTGCGCCCGCACGGCTGCCGGTTCGCCCTCGACGACTTCGGTACCGGTCTCAGTTCGTTCGCGTACCTGCAGTCGCTGCCTGTGCAGATCCTGAAGATCGACGGCGGCTTCATCCGGGCGCTGGAGGACGGTCGCGTCGCGACCGCCGTGGTTACGGCGATCACGGGCGTCGCCCGCGCCATGGCGCTGCAGACGGTGGCGGAGTCGGTCGAGACCGAGGTTTTGCGCACGCGCGTGCAGGTATTGGGGGTCGACCTCGCACAGGGGCACCTGCTCGGTGCGCCGCGACCCCTAAACGAGGTGATTGCAGAGCTTGCCGGGCACTGATCGGTCACGGAAAAGGGGCGGCCCGTTCCCACGGACCGCCCCCGCGGCACACGCCGGACTGACGCGGCGAGCGTGACTCAGAAGTCGTCCATCAGGATAAGACCGAATTCACCCGAGCCGTCGTCCAGCGGATCGCGCGCGATCGCCGTATAGACCCCGCCTTCGACGATGTCGATCGTGGCTTCGATCGCCACCGTCGTCGTGCCAGTCAGGGTGACGAAGACGTCGTATTCACCCTCGGCCAGCGCGATGTAGCCAGTGTTGTCGAGGAAAGCGAAGCCGGGCACGGCTGGATCGAACGCGGTGAAATCCTCGCCCGCCGGAACGACGTAGACATCTACCTCGCCCGCGCTGGAAGCACCGTGAACGAGGCGCACCTTGGCTTCGGTGGCGATCCTGCGGTTGTCGTCGGCCAACACCAGTGGCTGGATCTCGGCCAGCTCGCCCAGCGCGATCACGGTGGAGGCGGTGCCGATCTCCAGATCCAGGTCCGCGTCGATCACGATCGAGCCCGCATTGCCGGACGGTGTCACCTTCACGTTGTACACGTCCGGAGGCACTGACACGTAGGGCGTGAACTCGGGGAAGGCGAGATTTGGCACGAACGGATCCGCGAAGTCGTCATTGACGATCACGTCCACGGCCGGCGTCGGCGCCGGCGAGTTGTGTACCACGCGCACGTCGGCCGGGGTCTCTTGGTCAAACAGCGTCAGCGCGCCGTTGCCGTCCGAAACCAGCAGCGTGATCGGTGCGTCCCCCGGGCCGGTGTTGGTCACCGCGGCGATCAGCAGGTCGGCACCTCCGGGCAGGTCGATCGCGCCGGTGTCGTAGACCACCGTATCGGTGCCTGCCACGGTTACGCGGATGCGGTAATCACCTTCCGGTACCTGCGCGGGACCGAGGTCGCCCCCGAACTCGAAGGTGCCCAGCGGAGTGTCGTCCAGCGTGTCGCCAGGGGCGGTCACGTACACGTCAACCTCGGGCGCGCCCGGTGCTGCGTGTACGACGCGCACGCGCACTTCATCACCCGGCACCTCGATCTGTTCCTGGCTCAACACCAGCGCCTCGATCGCGGCCACGTCGCCGATCGCCAACACGTTGTACTGCGTATCGGCCTCCAGCGTCAGAGTGACCGGACCGATCACGGTCGCGGTATCACCACCGGGCAGCAGGCCGTCGACCTGCACGTCGATGTCGCCCGAATCGAGTTCCACCAGCGGCGAGGCGTCGCCAAAGGGCACGCCTTCGAAGGCGATGTCGCTGTTGACCAGCACGTTGACGTCTGGCGCATCGGCCGAGGCGTGCACCACGCGGACGGTGGACGTCTCCGCCGGCGGCGGCGGTGGCGTGGGATCGGGGTCAGGGACGTTGGAACTGGAGCTGGAGCTGCCGCAGCCGGCTAGCAAAAGCGCGCCGGCCGCCGCCAACAAGGGCAGGGTCAAAACTCTGCGTGACATGACGATTCTCCATTGGACGATGGGTTGGGGTTCGCGTGGGAGGTACGTCAGGCCGGTCAGATCGGATTCGCCGCGCGGGCAATCGCCAGGAAAAAGGAGCTCATCGGGATGTTATCGACCGTCGGAGCGTCGGATTCAGACGATCGGGGGTTCCTCGGGCAGCCAGGCGCTATCATCGTCGGGCGCGTCGTCGAACGCGTAGCCGTCTCCCGATTCGCCGCGGGGGAACCGTGCAATGTGCACGAGTGCGTCACCCTCGTGGGCCAGTGGCAGGTTGCTCCGGCCAATGATCACGCCGTCCGCTGCGGCCTGGACGTCGACCTCAACCTCGCCGAACGGGTCCGAGATACGGGCAAGCACGTCGTTACGGCTGACAACGTCGCCGAGGCCGCGCAGCATGCGCACGATACCGCTGCCCGGGGAGCGTACCCAGTAGCTGCTGCGGGCGATGAAAGGCTCCCTGCGTCGTGTTCTCCCGGTCCGACCCCGAAGCATGCCCAACTCGCGCAGTACGCCAAGCACGCCGGCGACGCCGGTGCGTATGCAGCGCTCGTCGAAGCGCAATGCCTCGCCGGCCTCGTAGACCAGCATGCGGACGCCCTCGGCACCCGCTGCTGCGCGCAGCGAGCCGTCACGCAGGTCGGAGTTGAGCAGCACCTGGGCGGCGAAAGCCCGCGCGAGCTGCAGGGTCTCCGGCTCGTCGAGCGCAGCACGGATCTGCGGATAGTTCGCGCGGTGCTGCGCACCGGTATGCAGATCAATGCCGTGGGTGCATCCGGACACGATCTCACGCATGAACAGGTGCGCAAGGCGCGCCGCAAGTGAGCCTGTTTCGGACCCCGGGAAACACCGGTTGAGGTCGCGGCGGTCCGGCAGGTAGCGAGAGTGGTGCAGCACGCCGAGCACATTGACCATAGGCACTGCGAGCAGCGTGCCACGCAGCTGTCTGAGTGCTGGCGTCGCGAGCAGCCGGCGCATGATCTCCACGCCGTTGAGTTCGTCGCCGTGCACCGCCGCACACACGAATACCTGCGGTCCGGCGCGCCGTCCGTGTACGACGTGCACCGGCATCGAGATGGGGTTGTGGTTGTAGAGCTGACCCAGGCTCAGGTCGATGGTCGCGCGGGTGCCCGGTGCGACCGTGACACCCCCGATCGTCACCGGCTCGCGCGCCATGGCGCTCAGCCCGATCCCTTGGTACGCGTTTTCCCGAAGCGGCCGTGGTTCTCGATGAAGCGCACGATGAGGTCGGCGATGTCCTTGCCGGTCGCGGCCTCTATGCCCTCCAGCCCGGGCGAGGAGTTGACCTCCATCACCACGGGGCCATGGTTTGACCGCAGCATGTCTACACCCGCCACGTTCAGACCCATGATGCGTGCCGAGCGCACCGCCGTGGAGCGCTCCTCGGGCGTCAGCTTCACGACCGTTGCGGAGCCGCCGCGATGCAGGTTGGAGCGGAATTCGCCCTCCTTCGCCTGGCGGCGCATCGCCGCGACGACCTTGTTTCCGATCACGAAGGCACGGATGTCGGAGCCGCGCGCCTCGCCGATGAACTCCTGCACCAGAAAGTTCGCGTTGAGCCCGCGGAATGCATCGATCACGCTTTCTGCGGCCTGCTGGGTCTCGGCGAGCACGACGCCGACGCCCTGCGTGCCCTCGATGAGCTTGATCACCACCGGCGCGCCGCCCACCAGCGCGAGCAGGTCATCGGTGTCGTCCGGGGAATGTGCAAAACCGGTGACCGGCATGCCGATGCCGCGTCGTGACAGCAGCTGCAGCGAACGCAGCTTGTCGCGCGAGCGGCTGATCGCGACCGATTCGTTGAGCGGAAAAACACCCGTCATCTCGAACTGGCGCAGCACGGCGGTGCCGTAGAAGGTCACCGATGCGCCGATGCGGGGGATCACCGCGTCGAAATCCTCCAGTGCCTTGCCCTTGTAATGCACCGCGGGCTTGTGACTGGCGATGTTCATGTAGCAGCGCAGGTGGTCGATGACGTGCATGTCATGGCCGCGCGCGGCACCCGCCTCGATGAGGCGGCGCGTCGAGTACAGGCGCCGGTTGCGCGACAGCACCGCGATTTTCACTGTTGTTCTCCCCCGTTCGGGTGTGCCGCCGGTGCGACCGCGGCTTCAGGATACAGTCCGCCGAGGTAGGACCGCGCCGGGTCGACCGAGACGCCGGCCGCCTTGAGCGCGGTGCGCCCCAGCAGCATCCGGAAGCGCATGTCGTCGCGAGGCGTGAGCGTGACCTCGATTGGCCATTCCCGACCGTACCATCGTACACGCGTCATGATGACCCAACGCAGTTCGCGGTGTCCGCCCGAATCGGTGACCTGGCGCCGGTCGAGTACCGGTGCCTCGCACCAGACGACGGGTTGTTCGCGACCCTGTACCGGGTGCACCGCAAAGCGCACGAGTTCACGCCCATCGCGGCGCAGCGTCTCCAGCGTGAAGGCGTGCAGCGCCGAGGTGCGTGCACCGGTATCGACCTTGGCCTTGATGCGCGGCAGATCAAGGTCGGGCAGCGCGACCCATTCACGCCAGCCCATCATCATGTGTCAGGGCACGACCCGGTCGATCACGAGTTCGGCACTGGCGCCGACGCGCACCTCGACCTCGCCATAGAGGTCGCCGGACGTAGCGGCCGTATCGCCCTGCTGGGAAATGCGCGCAACCAGGTGCAGCGTGCCGTTGGCCGCGAGCGTGGCCCCGGGCACCATCACGTCGTCGCCGTCGAGTTCGAAGGTGGCCGGCAAGGCCGTCGGGTCGCCGCGCTGCACCGCAAGCGGTGCCCGTTCACCCTCATTGCGCGCGATCAGGTAGAGCACGGCCTGCTCGCCGACCAGCGGGGCGAGCGCCGACGCCAGCCGGACCTGCACGCGGACCTGGGCGGCGCCGGGGTCGCCGTCGCGCCGCGCATCGTCGGGCACCTGCGGCCCGGGCTGGACGATCTCAGGCGAGGGGGCGACGTCGCCGGGGGCGCCGCCCTCGCCTGCCACCCGACCCGCGGGCGGAGCGCCAGCGAGATCACCGTCGGCTGCCAACGCATCGAGCCGTTCACGCAGCACGCGTTCTAGCGCCGGAGGCGGATCCATCTCGAGCAGCCGCCGCCAGCGTCGTTGCGCATCGTCGGCACGCCCGTCGCCGATCGCAACCATGCCGCCGTACCACAACGCCTTGGCGTTGTCGGGCCGGCGCGCGAGCACCGCCTCGACGAGCTCCCCGGCCTCGCCGCGCAGCTCTTCGGGGTTTTTCATGATGAGCGCCTCGGCATAGTCGAGCGTCAGTGCGGTGTCGCCCGCCGGGTCGAGTCGCACGGCCTCGCGGTATGCGCGAACCGCACCGTCAAAATCACCGAGCCCCATGTAGAAGCGGCCGAGTTCCTTCCAGCCGGCGACCTCGTCGCCGTCCTGCAGTCCGTCGACGAGCCCGCGTTCCTGGTCGGCGGCAATACGCTGCAGGCCCGTGCGCTCGCGCTCGGCGCGTTCCTGCGGATCCCACGCCCACGTCGATACGGCCATGTAGGTGCCGATGGCGCCGCCGGGCACGACCACGAACAGGACCAGCGCCGACAGCCATGCGCTGCGCGGCGTGACCGCGCTCCGCCAGGCCGGCCACGCGAGCAGCACGAACGCGATCGCCGCCATCACGGCGGCTGCGACGATAAACAGGGTCATTGCTGTCCGGATCCTTTGGCGTCCTGGGTGTCGCCGAGCACGCCGTCCTCCGGCCGGGAGTCGGGTGGAAGCTCATCGTCGAGCGTGCCGCCGGCACGCGCGCGGATCACGCGCACGAATGCGAACCCGCCGATCGCGAGCAGCAGCAGCGGCGCCGCCCACAGCAGGATGGTGTGCGGGCCGAGCGGCGGCCTGTAGACGACGAAGTCGCCATAGCGTGTGATCAGGAAGTCGAGGATCTCGTCATCGCTGACACCGTCGCGCATCTGCGAGCGAATCTCGCGGCGCAGATCGGCAGCCAGAGGCGCATTGGAGTCGGCGATCGACTCGTTCTGGCAGACCAGGCAGCGCACTTCGCGGATCAGGCGCTCGTAGCGCGCCTGCTTGTCTGGGTCGTCGAACGGGTCGCGTGCATCGATTGCGCCCGCCTCGGTCGCAAGCAGCACGAGAATCGGCAGCAGCAGCCACAGCGCCCGCATCAGGTGCGCCCGTCCCGGAGCGCGCGGATCCGCGGCATGAACTCGCGCTCCCACGTCTGCGTGTCCAGCGGACCGATGTGCTTGTAGCGGACCGTGCCGTCGCCGTCGAGCAGGAACGTTTCGGGCGCACCGTAGACGCCCCAGTCGATCGCGACACGGCCGTCGGCGTCAACCGCGGTGGCGACGTAAGGGTCACCGAGGCGCTCGAGCCAGTGCAGTGCCGCGTCCCGGTCGTCCTTCCAGTTCAACCCGTAGATCGGGATCAGGCCCTGTTCGGCGATGGACACGAGCTTGGCGTGTTCCTCGCGACAGCCGACGCACCAGGTCGCCCATACGTTGAGCAGGACGGGCTCGCCGCGCCGCAGGTCGGCCGAGCCGAGTACCGCGGACGGCGCCTGCAGTTGCGGCAGCTGGAACTCCGGTGCTGGCCGGTTGATCAGCGGTGACGGGACGTAGGACGGATCGCGGAACAGGCCGACGAAGAAGAACGCAATCAGCGCGACCAGGATGCCTGCCGGAACCAGGAATCGCCACATCAGGCCTGCCCTCCTGCCCGGGCGCGACCATCCGACGCCAGTGGTGCCGTGGCTTCGCGCCGTGCCATTCGATAGCGGCGATCAGTCATTGCGATCAGCCCGCCGAACGCCATGAACACCGTGCCGAGCCAAATCAGCCCGATCAGCGGTTTGTACTGGATACGCATCGACCACGACTGGTCGCCGAGCGGGTCGCCCATCGACACCAGCAGATCACGGTTCCAGCGGTGCTGGATGGCGGTCTGGGTGATCGGCTGCGTCTGCACGCGGTAGACGCGCTTCTGCGGGTAGATCGTGTCGATGAGCCGACCGTCGCGCCAGACTTCGACTTCCGTTTCGACGGCGTCGAAATTGGGCCCCTGCACGCCGTAGGTATCGGTGTAGCGGAACTCGTAGCCGGCGATCTCGACGCTGTCGCCCGGGGCGAGGGCACGATCAGTTTCGACATCGTACGTCGAGACCACCGTGGCGCCGAGGATGAAGACACCGACCCCGAAGTGTGCAAACGCCTGCCCGAGGTGGCCGCGCGTCAGCGGTACCGCGCGACCCGGGCGCAGGTCCACGAGCGATGCGAGCATCACCCACAACGCAGCGATGCAGCCCACGACCGTGAGCATCGGCGCGGGCCCGTAGACGACGAGCGGCAGCGGGACACCGACGACGAGCGCGGCGAGTGCCGCCCAGCGCAGCTTGCGCCACAGCGTCTGCCCCGACGCGCGCTTCCACGCTGCATGCATGCCGATGCCGATCAGGAAAGACAGCGGCAGCATCGGGATCAGAAAGGCCATGTCGAAATACGGGGGGCCGACCGAGATCTTGCCGAGGTTGAGTGCATCGAGAAACAGCGGATACAGCGTGCCGAGCAGGATCAGGCCGGTCGCGACCACCAGCAATACATTGTTCGCGAGCAGGAAGCTCTCGCGCGACAGGGGCTTGAAGCCGGCGTCGGAGACCATTGCCGGTGCACGCCATGCGTAAAGCGCGAGCGCGGCGCCGACGACGATGCCCAGGAACGCGAGGATGAACAGCCCGCGCGACGGATCGGTGGCGAACGCGTGTACCGAAACCAGTACGCCGGAACGCACGAGGAAGGTGCCGAGCAGGCTCAGGCTGAAGGCGGTGATCGCGAGCAGCAGCGTCCAGCTCTTGAACAGCCCGCGCTTCTCGGTGACCGCGAGCGAGTGGATCAGCGCGGTGCCCGCGAGCCACGGCAGCAGCGATGCGTTCTCGACCGGGTCCCAGAACCACCAGCCGCCCCAGCCGAGCTCGTAATACGCCCACCAGCTGCCGAGCGAGATGCCAAGCGTGAGGAAGATCCACGCCGCCGTCGTCCACGGCCGGGTCCAGCGCGCCCATGCCGAGTCGAGGCGCCCCTCGAGCATCGCCGCGACGGCGAACGCGAACGCGACCGAGAAGCCGACGTAGCCGATGTACAGCAGCGGTGGATGGAACATCAGCGCCGGGTCCTGCAGGATCGGGTTGAGGTCCTGGCCATCCAGCGGTGCCGGGATCAGCCGGTCGAAGGGGTTCGACGTGAACAGCGTGAAGGTCAGGAAGCCGATGCTCACGATGCCGAGCACGCCGAGCACCCGCGCGGTGAAGCGTTCGGGCATCTGGCGGCTGAACCTCGCGACGCCGATGGACCACAGCGCGAGCACGAGAATCCACAGCAGCAGCGAGCCTTCGTGGCCGCCCCAGACGGCACCGACGCGGTAGAACGCCGGCAGCTCCGAGTTGGAATGTCCGGCGACGTAGGCCACCGAGAAGTCGTGCGCCAAAAACGCCCATGTCAGCGCCGCGAAGGCAACCGCCGCGAACACGAACTGGCCGGCCACCGCGGGGGCGGTCAATGCCATCAGCCGGCCGCGGTTGACGTGCGCGCCCCACAGGCCAGTGACCGCCTGCACGGTGGCGAGCATCAATGCGAGGATGAGGGCGAACTGCCCGAGCTCAGGAACCATCAGCGCGGCCGGTCAGTCGTTGTAGCCGGACGACGGCAGGGCCGTCGGGGCTTCGATGCCGCGCATGCGCATCTCTCCCCGGTGCAGCGCCTCGGCCACCTCCGGGGGCATGTAGTTCTCGTCGTGCTTGGCGAGAATGTTTTCGGCCTTGAACACGCCGTTTCTGACCTGGCCACGTGCGACCACGCCCTGCCCTTCGCGGAACAG
>PWYM01000254.1 GCA_003567855.1 Gammaproteobacteria bacterium
CCTCTGGGCGCGCGGCGAAGCGCTGGCGGATGCGCGGACGCTGCTCGAGATACCCGCCGACGACGTCGGCGTGTGGGTCAGCGTGTCGCGCGCACCGGAAGGCCCGCATGCCGTCGCCGTGCACCTTCGCGACTTCTTCAATATCGGCTGGTACCTGCTCGACGACGACGACTTCGTCGAGCTGCCGCTGCCGGGACGCGCCGACATCGAAACGCTGCTCGACGGCCAGGCGATCGTGCGGCTGCGCGAGGACTGGACCGCCGGCGGGCACGACCACGCCGCCGGCACGCTGCTCGCACTGCCGCTGGCGTCACTCGCCGACGGCGACCCGCAGCCGCAAGTGCTCGTCGAACCCGGCGCCCGCCAGACGATCCGCTCGGTGCACCGCGCCGGCGACACGCTGCTCGTGAACATGCTCGACAACGTCACCAGCCGGCTGCTGCGCCTCGTACCCGGCGAATCGGGCTGGCAGCGCGAGTCGGTCGACGTGCCCGAGCTCGGCAGCGTCGGGGGCATCGAGGCGAGTGCCTGGAGCGACGGCTGGTTCTACACCTTCGAGGGCTTCCTCGACCCCGCCGCGCTGCATTACACAGACGAGGACGGCAGCCACACGCGCGTGCGCTCGGAGCCTTCGTTCTTCGACAAGCAGGGGCTGGCGGTATCGCAGCACGAGGCCACGTCGGCCGATGGCACGCGCATTCCGTACTTCCTCATCGGCCCCGAGGAGACACCCGAAGACCCGCAGCCGACGGTGCTGTCCGCGTACGGCGGTTTCGAGATCTCGCGCACCCCGGCGTATTCGGGCGTCGTCGGGCGCAGCTGGCTGGATGCCGGCGGCACGCACGTGGTCGCCAACATCCGCGGCGGCGGCGAGTTCGGCCCGTCGTGGCACCAGGCGGCGCTGCGCGAGAACCGCATGCGCGCGTTCGAGGACCTGATCGCCGTCGCCGAGGACCTCGTCGAGCGCGGCATCACCACGCCCGCGCAGCTCGGGATCATCGGCGGCAGCAACGGCGGGCTGCTCGTCGGCGCCGCGGTGACGCTGCGCCCTGACCTGTTCGGTGCGGTCGCAAGCCTCGTACCGCTGCTCGACATGCGCCGCTACCACCGCCTGCTCGCCGGCGCGAGCTGGGTCGCCGAGTACGGCAACCCCGATGATCCGGACGACTGGGCGTTCATCCGCGAGTACTCGCCCTATCACAACGTCGACCCCGACGCGGACTATCCGCGGATGCTGTTCACGACGTCGACGCGTGACGACCGCGTACACCCGGGCCACGCGCGCAAGATGGTCGCGCGGCTGCGCGAGCACGACCACCCGGTGCATTACTTCGAGAACATCGAGGGTGGCCACGCAGGCGCTGCGACCGCCGAGCACTCGGCGAAGCTCTACGCGCTCGTGTACACGTACTTCAGGAAAGAACTGATGCGCTGACGCCGGCGGCCCGCGGTGCGGGCGGCCGGCTTGCGGGCCGCGCCGGGGCGTGAAGCCCCGGCGCCGGAATTCAGGCTTCGACGACCTCGGTCCTGAGCGTGACCTCGGCACTCAGCGAGTTCGTGATCAGGCAGCTGGCCTCGGCCTTCTCGAGCAGCTTCCCGGCGCGCGACGCGTCACCGCCGGCCGGCACCGTGAGCTTCGCGTTCACCGTCAGCGCGGTGAACTTCATGACCCGCTCGACGCGGTCGAGCACGCCCTCGCCCTCGCACTCCAGGCGCACGAACTCGAACTTCGACGCCTGAGCGATCGCGCGAAAGCCGAGCATGAAACAGTCGGCGACCGCAGCGGTCAGCAGCGTCTCGGGCGACCAGCGGTCACCGGGACCGCCGAACTCCGCCGGCGGCTGCGTGGCGATGGCCGGCAGTCCTTCGGCCTCGAGCGTGACGTCGCCGTCGGGCGCGGCGGCGCCGCGGACGCGGTAGTGGTGGGGAAATCCCTGCATGTGGAGCCTCGCTGGCCTGTGGGGGTCGCCCGGGAAGGTTACCATGCACACGGTCGCGCCCCGCCCGCCGGCGGCGCGCCATGCCATTGGAACGGAGATCCTGATGCCCGCCCCCGACCCGTCGTCGAAGCCCACCCGCCCGCCGATGGCCGAGCAGCGGCCGCACCGGCTCGAGGCCCACGGGCACGTACGCGAGGACCCGTGGTACTGGCTGCGCGACGACGAGCGCGCCGACCCTGACGTACTCGGCTATATCGAGGCCGAGAACGCGTGGACCCGCGCGGTGCTCGCGCATACCGAGGACGCGCAGACCGCGCTGTACGAGGAGCTGGTCGGGCGCATCCGCAAGGACGATGCTTCGGTCCCATACCGGCGCGGCGACTGGTGGTATTACAACCGCTACGAGGCAAACCACGAGTACCCGATCTACGCGCGCCGGCGCGGCGGTCCGGACGGACCCACCGGCGACGAGCAGATCATCCTCGACGTCAATGCGCTGGCCCGCGAGCACACCTACTTCGATCTTGGCGCGCTTTCGGTCAGCCCCGATGGGCGGTGGCTCGCGTGGGTCGAGGACATCGTCAGCCGCGGCGAGTGGCGGCTGCGCATCCGTGACCTCGACAGTGGCGAGACGCTCGCCGGCACCATCGACAACGTCAGCACCAGTCTCGCGTGGGCCGATGACAACCGCACGCTGTTCTACGTGCGCCAGCAGGACGAGACGCTGATCCCGTGGCAGGTCTGGCGCGTGCGCCGCGACGCGCTGCCCGACAGCGCCCAACTCGCGTGGCAGGAGGATGACCCGCAGTTCTACGTCGGGCTGGGGCGCTCACGCGATGACCGCCACATCGTCGCGGTGTCAATGCAGACGATCACCACCGAGGCGCTGCTTCTCGACAGCGATGACCCGGACGGCGAGTTCCGCGTGTTCCTGCCGCGCGAGCGCGGCCACGAGTACTGGATCGAGCCGGTCGGCGACGAGGCGTTCATCCGCACCAACTGGCACGCCGGGAACTTCCGACTGATGCACGCGAAGCTTGCGACGGCGCATGACCGCGACACCTGGCGGGAGCTGATCGCGCATCGCGATGACGTGATGCTCGACGACTTCGCCGTGTTCCGCGACCACCTAGTGCTCGAGGAACGCGTCGACGGCATGCTGAAGCTGCGCATCATCGACCGCGGCGCCATCGGCACGGACCCCGGCCATTACATCGAGAGCGACGAGGGCGCCTACACCGCCGAGATCGGCATGAACCCGCAGATGGACACGACGGTGCTGCGCTACCACTACAGTTCGCTGGCAACGCCCGACACCGTCTACGACTACGACATGGCGACCAGTGAACGTACGCTGCTCAAGCGCGATGAAGTCGTCGGCGACTTCGATCCGCATGACTATGCCACCGAGCGGCTTCACGTGACCGCACGCGACGGCGTCGAGGTGCCGGTCACGCTGTACTACCGCCGCGGCGTCGCCGCCGACGGGTCGGCGCCGCTGCTCGTCTACGGGTACGGATCCTATGGCATCTCCATGGACCCGCAGTTCTCGTCGAACCGGCTGTCGCTGGTGGATCGCGGCTTCGTCTACGCGATCGCC
>PWYM01000295.1 GCA_003567855.1 Gammaproteobacteria bacterium
AAGATCGCCGAGGAAGGCGGCACCTTCTTCTCGGGCGGGCAGGAATGGCCGAATGCGCGCTACGTGCAGCGTTCCTACACGCTGATGGACGTGGCATTCGGCATCCGCCAGGGCAACTGGCGCGGTGAGCTTTTCGTCGACAACCTGACCGACCGGCGCGCGGACCTGCACATCGACGTGCTCGAGTTCACGCCGCGGGTGGTCACCAACCGCCCGCGCACCGTCGGCTTCCGGTTGTCCTACGACACGGACGCGTTCTGATCACCTCGCGAACGGGCGGAGGCACATCGCGTGAGCACCACCGGGCCTGAGGCCGACCCGGCCACCGCGGCCGGGTCGGCGCCGGCGGATGTGGCCGGCGTGCGCGCGCTGATCGAGGCGGGCCGCTTTGCGGAGGCTGTGCGTGCGGCCGACGTGCAGCTGCGGACCACCGCTGACAGGGACGATCGCGTCGACCTGCTGTACATGCGCGCAGTTGCGCACCGCTACGCCGGCAATGTGCCCGCCGCGCGCGACAGCCTCGCGACCCTCGAGGCCGAGGCGCCCGAATATCCGCGCCTGCACCAGGAACGCGGGCACCTCGAGCGCTCGCTCGGCCACGCCGACGACGCCCTCGCCGCGTACCAGCGCGCGACCACGCTCGATCCCGCACTGGTCGCGAGCTGGCGCGCGATCGGCGAACTCGAACATGCCGCTGGCAGACCCGAGGCGGCCGCGCGCGCACGCGAGAAGATGCAGCGCCTCGCCGCGCTGCCGCCGGAGCTGCTGAGTGCAACCAGCCATCTCAACGAGAACCGGCTGCACCGCGCCGAGCAGATCTGCCGGGCATTCCTCAAGCGCAACCGCACCCACGTCGAGGGCATGCGCCTGCTCGCGCAGATCGCCACACGGCTGAAGATCTACGACGACGCCGAGTTCCTGCTCGAGACCTGCCTCGAGATTCAGCCGGGCCACGTCGCCGCGCGCGTCGAGTATCTGAACCTGCTGATCCGCAAACAACGCTTCGAGGCCGCGCATCGCGAGGCACGACGCCTGCTTGCCGATGAGCCGGGCAACATCTCGTTCCGAAGCTCGATGGCCGCCACGCTCGTCGGCCTCGGCCGCTTCGACGAGGGGATCGCGCTGTACCGGGAACTCCTGGCCGAGGTGCCCGATCGTGCCCAGCTGCACCTGATGCTCGGCCATGCATTCAAGACCGTCGGCCGGCTCGACGAGGCGGTGGCCGCGTACCGGCGCGCCTACGGGTTGCGTCCGGATTTCGGTGATGCATTCTGGAGCCTCGCGAACACCAAGACCTACCGGTTCACCGACGCCGAACTCGCCCATATGCGCCGCCACGAGGCCGCCTCGGGCACGCGGCGCGAGGATCGCATCCACTTCTGCTTCGCCACCGGCAAGGCGCTCGAGGACGCCGGCGAATATGCGGAAGCCTTCGACTATTACGAGCGCGGCAATGCGCTCAAGCGCGCTGAGACCGGCTACCGGGATGCCACGCTGCAGCATCAGGTGCAGGCCCAGATCGACACCTGCACCCCGGCGCTGTTCGAGCGACACGCCGGTGCCGGCTGCCATGCCGCGGACCCGATTTTCATTGTCGGACTGCCCCGCGCAGGCTCGACGCTGCTCGAGCAGATCCTCGCATCGCACCCGCAGGTCGACGCGACGATGGAACTGCACAACATCCTCGCACTCGCCCAGCGGCTAAATGGCCGCAGCGCCGCGCGCGAGGCGCGCTACCCCGCAGTCCTCGAAACGCTCGGTGTCGAGCAGCTTCGCGAATACGGCGAACGCTTCCTCGCCGACACGCAGGTTTATCGCGGCGATGCTCCACGGTTCATCGACAAGATGCCGAACAATTTCCTGCACGTGGGGCTGATCCGCCTGATCCTTCCCAATGCCAAAGTCATAGACGCGCGCCGTCACCCGCTGGCGTGCTGCTTCAGCGGCTTCAAGCAGTTGTTCGGCGAAGGCCAGGAGTTCACCTACGGACTCCACGAGATCGGCCGCTACTACAACGCCTACGTCAGGCTGATGGATCACTGGGACCGGGTGCTGCCGGGCTTCCTGCTGCGGGTGATGCACGAAGACGTCGTCGACGACCTCGAGCGCGAGGTCCGCCGGCTGCTCGACTTCTGCGGGCTGCCGTTCGACCCGGCGTGTCTCGAGTTCCACCGCACCGAGCGCAGCGTGCGCACGCCGAGTTCCGAGCAGGTGCGCCAGCCCATCTACCGCAGCGCCGTCGAACAATGGCGCCATTTCGAGCCGTGGCTGGCGCCGCTCAAGACGGCACTGGGCCCCGAGATCCTGGAACGCTATCCACCGACGGACTGACGCGCTAGCGACGTACGCGTGGCGCCTGGTCAGTGACGACGGCGGCCGGCCAGTCCGGTGCGTAGCCGAAGGCCTCGAAGTCGCCGGCGTAGAACTCGCGGACCCAGTCGACGAGTCGGTTGTCCCAGACCCGCGCAGCATCCACCGGCGGCGACGCGTTGCGCCGTGCCGGCGGCTTGCACGACAGCCCGAGGCGCACACATAGCGCGTCGAAGTCCTCGGCGAGGCGCTCGTAGTGGCCGATGAAATCCACGTCGGGCGTGCCGTCGGGACCGGCAAGCTGCTCGTGCTGGGGTCGGACCAGCACACGCTGCGCAAAGCGCGGCCGTCCGATCAGCTCGTGAAGCACCTCGCGCGGGTGTGAGCTGAAACGCGCGTTGCCGCGATTGAGAAAACTGCACACCGAGAGAAAGCGCTCGAAGGGGTCGCGCACAAAGGCAAAGCGCAGGTAGCGCGCCCAGAGGTCACCCGGCAGATGTGCCGCCGCGTCGCGACAGCTGACGTGGCCGTGACCGATGCGGGCGAGTGCCGCCACCGGCAGCCACTGCTCACCGCGCAGGCGCTGCTGCTGCCAGTCATCGGGGCCGAGCACCGGGGCCAGCGCCACCCTGAGCGCGTGGGTCGCGGTGCGCGGCACGGCGACGAAAATGAACCGGTGTCGATGCGAGACGATCATGATGGCGCGGGCTCCGGCACGGCGGTGGTCGGACCGGGCGGGTGCGGTGATGTTATCATCGCGCCACGTTCACCCGCCCCGCAGCACCGTGGTCGCGCTGCGGAGCCCAAGCCATCGTCAAGCATTGCATGAGCCCACCTGACAAGCCCAACCGCAGGGCTTCCGACCGTCGCCGTGGCCTGCTCGACGCCATCGCCGACGCGTGCATGCGCCTCCCCGGTCGCGGCGTGCAGGACATAGACCCGGCCGACTTCGCCCGCCGCTACTACAGCAACGTCGCCGAGGAAGACCTCGAGGAACGCACCCCCGAGGAGCTCGCGGGCGCCGCGCTGTCGCACCTGGAGTTCGCGCGACAGCGCCGGGCCGGCCAGCCGCGGGTGCGCGTTTTCAACCCGGCACAGAGCCGGGACGGCTGGTCGTCGCAGCGCACGATCGTGCAGATCGTCAACGACAACATGCCGTTTCTCGTCGACTCCACGACGATGGCAATGAACCGCCTCGGGCATGGCATACACCTGACGATCCACCCCCTCGTGGCGGTCCGGCGTGACCGTCGCGGACGCCTGGAGGCGATCGTCGATCGCGACGGCCAGGGCGCCAACACCGAGTCGCTGATCCAGTTCGAGCTGCTGCGCGTGCCGGACCCGGACAGCCACCGGGCGATCGAACAGGCCCTGCTCGGCACGCTGGCCGACGTGCGTGCCGCGGTCGACGACTGGCAGCAGATGCTCGCGCGGCTGCGCGTGGCGAGCGCCGAACTGCGCGCGCTGTCAGGCAGGTTCCGCACCGAGGATCTCACTGAAAGCTGCGACCTGCTCGACTGGATGGCCGAGGACCACTTCACGCTGCTCGGTTACCGCGAGTACGCGTTGCGCCGCCAGGACGGGCGCGAGGTGCTAGTCGCCGACGCCGACACCGGCCTCGGGCTGCTGCGCGCGCGCGAGGGCGAAACGCCGAGCCGGCTCACGCTCACCGAGCAGATGCGCAAGGTCGCCCATTCGACCGACCCCCTGGTCATCACCAAGGCGAACACGCGCTCGACGGTGCACCGTCCAGGCTACCTCGACTATATCGGCGTGAAGATCTTCGACGAGCACGGGAAGCCGGTGCGTGAACGGCGCTTCCTCGGCCTGTTCACGTCGGCCGCGTACAGCCGCAGCCCGCGCAACATCCCGCTGCTGCGCCAGAAGGTTTCCCAGGTGTTCACGCGCTCGGCGCTGGAGCCGGGCAGCCACCGTGGCAAGGCGCTGATGCACATTCTCGAGACCTTTCCGCGCGACGAGCTGTTCCAGATCGGCGCCGACGATCTCAAGCGCATCGCCACCGGCATCCTCAACCTGCAGGAACGCAGGCGGGTGCGGCTGTTCCTGCGGCGTGACCCGTTCCGGCGCTTCTTCTCCTGCCTGATTTACGTCCCGCGAGACCGGTTCAACACCTCGGTACGCGAACGTATAGAGGCGACGCTGCGCGAAGACCTCGGCGGCTACGAGGCCGAATCGATGGTGCGTATGTCCGAGTCGGTGCTGGTCCGTCTGCACACCATCGTGCGCACCGAGACCAATACGCGCCGCCGCCGTGACGCCACCGACATCGAAAGGCGCATCGAGGATGCAGTCACTACCTGGCATGACAGGCTCTGGGAAGTCCTGTCCACACGCTTTGAGGAATCACGCGCACTGGCGCTTCACAAGTCCTACGCGGCAAGCTTCCCTGCCGCCTACGTGGAGGATGTCACGCCGCGCGAGGCAAGCTTCGATCTCGAACGCGTGGATGCGGTCGCGAGCGGCCGCTGCGCGCTGGAGACCAGCCTGTATCGACCGCCCGGCGTCGAGGACACGCGCCTGCGGTTCAAGATCTGCCGCCTGCACCAGCCGCTGCCGCTTTCGTACGTGCTGCCGGTGCTCGAGAATCTCGGCCTGGAGGTGCTCAGCGAACGCCCGTACCGGCTGGTGCTGCAGGACTACCGTGAACTCTTCCTCCAGGATCTCGACCTCTCCCCGCGCGGCCGGGAAGCGCTGGACCCGCAGGCCATCGGCGAGCGTTTCCAGCGTTGCTTCCGGGAAGTGCTCGACGCCCGTATCGAGAACGACAGCCTCAACCAGCTCGTACTCGTCGCCAACTTCGATTGGCGCGAGGCCGCGTTCCTGCGGGCCTGCACCAAGTATCTCGTCCAGACGGGGATGCCGTTCAGCCAGGCCTACATGCAGCAGACGCTCGTCAGGCACCCCGCGCTCGCGCAGGCGGTGTTCGACTACTTCCGCGCGCAGTTCGACCCCGACATCGGCGAGCGCCGCCGCCCGGCGGGGCGCAATTCCGCAGACGAACGCATCGATGCTGAGCTCGCACAGGTGTCCAGCCTCGACGAGGACCGCATTCTTCGTGGCTACGCCGATCTCGTGCGGGCGATGCTGCGTTGCAACTATTTCCAGCACGGCCCGGACGGGGAACCGCCTGAGCACCTGAGTTTCAAGCTCGACCCTTCGCGGCTTCCGGAACTGCCGCGTCCGCGGCCGAAGTACGAGATCTTCGTCTACTCGCCCCGCGTCGAGGGGGTGCACCTGCGTGCCGGGCGCATCGCGCGCGGCGGCCTGCGCTGGTCGGACCGCCGCGAGGACTTCCGCACCGAAGTGCTAGGCCTGATGAAGGCCCAGCAGGTCAAGAACACGGTGATCGTGCCGAACGGCGCCAAGGGCGGCTTCGTCTGCAAGCAGCTGCCTGCCGGCGGCGACCGCGACGCGGTGCAGGCGGAGGTCGAGCGCTGCTACCGAACCTTCATCTGCGGGTTGCTCGACCTCACCGACAACATCGTCGACGATCGCATCGTGCCGCCGCCGCGGGTGCGCCGCGTCGACGGCGACGACCCCTATCTCGTCGTCGCCGCCGACAAGGGCACCGCGACGTTCTCCGACCGCGCCAACAGCATCGCCGCGGAGTATGACTTCTGGCTGCAGGACGCGTTTGCGTCCGGCGGCAGTAACGGCTACGACCACAAGAAGATGGGCATCACCGCGCGCGGCGCCTGGGAGGCGGTCAAGCGTCACTTCCGAGAGATCGGCGTAGACACGCAAAACCAGCCATTCACCGTTGCCGGCATCGGCGACATGGGTGGAGACGTGTTCGGCAACGGCATGTTGCTGTCACGCTGTATCCGGCTGGTCGCGGCGTTCAACCACCAGCACATTTTCCTCGACCCGGACCCGGACCCTGAAGCGGGCTTCACCGAACGCGAGCGCCTGTTCCGGTTGCCACGCTCGTCCTGGGCCGACTACGACACGGCGCTGCTGTCACCCGGCGGCGGGGTCTACGAGCGCAGCGCCAAATCCATCGAAGTGTCGCCCGAGGCGGCACGCGTACTCGGGCTGCGCGAGCGCAGGCTGACGCCGCACCAACTGATCCAGGCGATCCTGAAGATGCCGGTTGACCTGCTTTGGAACGGGGGCATCGGTACATACGTGAAGGCGGTGGCGGAGAGCCATGACGACGTCGGCGACCGTGCCAACGACACGGTCCGCGTCAACGGGCGCGATCTCCGCTGCCGCGTGATCGGCGAAGGCGGCAACCTCGGCGTCACGCAGCGCGGGCGTATCGAATACACGCTGAACGGGGGGCGGTGCAACACCGACTTCATCGACAACTCCGGTGGCGTGGAGTGCTCCGACCGAGAAGTCAACATCAAGATCCTGCTGCGCCAGGCGATGACCGCCGGGCGCATCAAGCAGGCCGCGCGCGACCGACTGCTCGCCGAGATGAGCGAGGAAGTCGCAGCCCTGGTGCTGCGTACCAATTACCAGCAGACGCTGGCGATCAGCATCGCCCAGTCGCGCAGCGCCGAACGCCTGAGCGAGTATGCACGCGTCATCCGCTCGCTCGAATCGTCGAAGCTGCTCGACCGTGCGCTCGAATCACTGCCGGAAGAAGAGGCGATCATCGAGCGACGCGATCGTGGCCAGGGCCTGACGCGGCCGGAGATCGCAACCCTGCTGAGCTATTCGAAGCTGCAGCTCTTCGATGCGCTGTGTGAATCCGACGTCCCGGAAGACGCCTATTTCGCGCGCGACCTCCACGACTATTTCCCCGAGCCACTGCGCAAGCGCTACCGCAAGTTCATGCCCTCGCATCGTCTCGGGCGCGAGATCATCGCGATGCTGATCACCAGCAGCATGATCAATCGCATGGGGCCGGCGTTCCCGCTGCGCACGCAGGAAGAGACCGGCTGCAATGCCGCCACGGTGGCGCGTGCGTACACGATCGCACGCGAGGTCAGCGGGATGCGAGACGTCTGGTCGGCGACAGAGGCGCTCGACAACCGCATCGACGGCCGTCGCCAGCTCGACATGCTGTTCGAAAGCGCCCGCCAGCTTCGCTACGCGACGCACTGGGTGCTGCGCCATCATGCAGGCTCGGACATCGACTCGCGGGTGAGGCGCATGGCCCCCGGCGTGACGCGCGTGCTCGGCGACCTGCCCGGGCTCGTGCCGACGGCAATGCAGCGCCGGTTCGAGCGTGCAACGCGCGAACTCGAGAACGCCGGTGTCCCGGCGGAGCTCGCGGCATCCCAGGTCGCACTGGGGCAACTCATCGCGGCGATGAACATCGTCGAGGCCGCCGAACAGAGCGGCACCGACGTGGCCGATACCGCACGCGCCTATTTCGAACTCGGCCGCGCACTGAAGCTGGACTGGCTCGAGCGCGAGATCGACCGGCTCCAGGTCGACGGTCGCTGGCAGGCACTGGGGCGCTCGACGCTGCGCGGCAGCCTGCACGACCAGCACCGCGCACTTCTCCAGCAGTGCCTTGCCGGCCGCGGCGAGCATGGCGATCCAACGGTTCAGGCCTGGCTCGAGCGCCACCGCCCGGCGGTGGTGCGCGTGCTGCGCACGCTCGGCGAAATGCAGGGCAGCCAGCGCATGGACTTCGCGACACTGTCGGTGGCCGTCGAGGAAGTCCGCCTGCTCGGCGCGACGAAATGACGCCACCCGCCATGCGCGCATGGCACCCATCATCCACAGGGAGACGCCCATGGCCGGCGAGACACCGCTGATCGCGGTATTCATCGACTTCGAGAATCTCGCGCTGGGGGTCGACCAGACCCGCCAGAAGCAGTTCCAGATCCAGCTCGTGCTCCAGCGCCTGCTGCAGAAGGGGCGGATCGTCTACAAGCGTGCCTACTGCGACTGGTCGCGCTACCGCCGCTATGTCACCGAGTTCCATGCCCAGGGCATCGAGCTCGTCGATATCCCGCAGAGCAAGGCCAGCGGCAAGAACAGCGCCGATATCCGCATGGTCGTCGACGCGCTCGAGCTCTGCTACATGAAAGAGCACCTCGACATGTTCGCGCTGGTCTCCGGCGACAGCGATTTCTCGCCACTCGCAGGCAAGCTCAAGGAGAACAACAAGCGCGTGATCGGCTGTGGCGTCAAGAGTTCGTCGTCGGACCTGCTGATCAACAACTGCGACGAGTTCATCTTCTACGACGACCTCGAGGAGCGCACCCAGCGCGCCCCCCGCCCGCGCAAGCGCCGCGAGGGCCGCAGCGCGCGCGAGACGCGCCAGGACGAGGCGCTGGACATCCTCGCCACGACGGTGAGGTCGCTCGAGGACGACTATGACACCGTGTGGGGTTCGATGATCAAGCAGACACTCAAGCGGCTGCACCCCGACTTCAACGAGACCAGCCACGGCTTCCGCAATTTCACCGAGTTTCTCGAGGCCGCCGGGCGCGACGGACGCCTGACGATTTCCTACGTCGAGGACAAGGGCAACTACCGCGTCCAGACGAGCAACGATGACTGACGCGAAACACGCCGCTATCATGAGCGACCTCCGGGCCGCCGCGCCCGCCAACGGGAATGGCAGATGACAGGCAAACTCGTGCTGCTGCGCCATGGCCAGAGCGACTGGAACCTGAAGAACCTGTTCACCGGCTGGGAGGACGTGGATCTCACTGCGCAGGGGCGCGACGAGGCGCGCACCGCCGGCGAGGATCTCGCCGCGGCCGGACTGCGCTTCGACGAGGCGCACACCTCGCTGCTCAAGCGTGCCATCCGCACGCTGTGGATCACGCTCGACACGCTCGACCAGATGTGGATCCCGGTGCACCGTCACTGGCGGCTGAACGAGCGCCACTACGGTGCACTGCAGGGCCTGAACAAGGCCGAAACCAGCGCGAAGCACGGCGAGGAACAAGTCAACGTGTGGCGGCGCAGCTACGACATACCCCCGCCGCCGGTCGACCGTGACGACCCGCGCCACCCGCTGAACATCACGCGCTATGCAGGCGTGGACCCGGCAGCGCTGCCGGCCACCGAGTCGCTGAAGACCACGCTGGAGCGCGTGCGCCCGTACTGGCAGGACCGTATCGCACCCTCGCTGCTCGCCGGGCGTGACGTGCTGGTCGCCGCGCACGGCAACAGCCTGCGGGCGCTCGTCAAGATGCTCGAAGATATGAGCGACGACGCGATCACCGGCTTCAACATACCCACCGGCGTGCCGCGCCTGTACGAGCTCGACGCGAAGCTCGCGCCCGTGCGCGCGGAGTTCCTCGGGGACCCCGACGCCGTCGCGAAAGCTGCCGCGGCGGTCGCCGCGCAGGGCCGCAAGTGAAGTACCGTATCGACGGCGAGGCACCACGCCTTGCAGGTGACTGCTACATCGCGCCGTCGGCGCAGGTCATCGGCCGCGTGCACCTTGGTCACGATGCCAGCATCTGGTTCAATGCCGTCGTACGCGGCGACGAAGACGAAATCCATATCGGCGACGGCACCAACATCCAGGACGGCAGCGTGCTGCACGTCGATGCCGGTGTACCGCTGCGTATCGGCCGTCGCTGCACCATCGGCCACATGGTGATGCTGCACGGGTGCAGCATCGGCGACGGCTGCCTGATCGGCATCGGCTCGACGGTACTCAACAAGGCCGAGATCGGCGCCGGCAGTATCGTCGGCGCGCACAGCCTCGTGACCGAGGGCAAGCGCTTTCCACCGGGCTCGCTGATCCTCGGCTCACCCGCGAAGTTCGTGCGCGAGCTGACCGAAGAAGAGCGCGCACAGCTCGACCACGGCGCTGACCACTATATCGAGAACGGACGACGCTACGCGCGCGGGCTCCAACCCGACCCGGACGCCTAGCGCCGCCGCACCGCTTCAGCGGCCGGCAAGCGCCGCTTCCACCGCCGCGAGCAGTGCCTCGCTGTCGGGCTCGGTGCGCGAACCGAAGCTCGCGGTGACCTGCCCGTCGCGGTCGATCACGTACTTGTGGAAATTCCAGCGCGGCAGCTCCGCCCCCTGGCGCGCCAGCTCGGCGAAGACCGGGTTGGCCGCGTCGCCAGTCACCGGGCTTGGCGACAGCATCGTGAAGCGCACGCCGTAGTTCACGCGACAGACCTCGGCGGTCGTCGCCTCGTCGTCGGCTTCCTGGCGGAAGTCGTTGGACGGGAAACCGATCACTTCCAGCCCGTCGTCGGCGTAGCGCTCGTAGAGCGCCTGCAGGCCCTCGAACTGGCGCGTGAACCCGCAGTAGCTCGCGGTGTTGACGAGCACCAGCGGGCGGCCGCGGAAGGCGCAGAGGTCGACCTGCTCGCTGGAATGGAGCTTCTGCGCCTGGTGGTCGAGCAGCGCCGGGCAGGTTTCATCCGCCTGCACCGCGCCTGCACCGAAAACGGCCAGGGCGAGTACGGTCAGGGACATCATCGGCAACAGGGTACGCATGGCATGGACCTCCCGGAGTCCGTTGCATCACGAGGCATGAATCAGCATAGATAACCCGCCAGATACGGCGCCCGGGCCGCAACGGATGTGGCGCGTGCGGCGCCGGCTCACGGTCTGCGCCGCACGCGCAGCACCCTGCCCTCGCGGCTGTCGGTCAGCACGTAGACGAGGCCGTCGGGCCCGGCGCGCACGTCGCGCAGCCGCTCGCCGAGCTCATTGAACAGCCGCTCCACCTCGCGCGGACGACCGGTGTCGTCGATCTCGATGCGGTGTACCGCGCGCGACACCAGCCCGGCGACGAGCAGGTCACCGTGCCACTCGGGAAAGACCTCGCCCGTGTAGCGGCCGAGGCCGGCCGGTGCGATCGACGGGGTCCAGTCGATCAGCGGCTGCTCCATGCCCGGGCGCTCGGTGTACGGGGTGATCTTCGCGCCCGAGTAGTCGACGCCGTAAGTGATGACCGGCCAGCCGTAGTTGCGCCCCGGGATCAGCCGGTTGAGCTCGTCACCGCCGCGCGGGCCGTGCTCGTGTGCCCAGATGATGTCGTGATCGGGGTCGTGGACCACGCCCTGCACGTTACGGTGTCCGAAGGTAAAGGTTTCCGGCCGGATATCGTCGCGGCCGACGAAGGGATTGTCGGCCGGCACTGCGCCGTCGTCGTTCAGGCGCACGACGCTGCCGAGATGGTCGCCCGGGTCCTGCGCGGCCTCGCGGAAATCGAAACCGTCACCCAGCCCCACCAGCAGCGTACCGTCAGGCAGCCACGCCATGCGCCCGCCATAGTGCACGGGAGTGTTGCGACGGGGCGCCGCATCGAAGATGACCTCGACATCGGTCAGCGCCCCGTCCGAGTAGCGGCCACGCACGACGCGGGTGGTGTTCTCGCGGCGCGTACCATGCGCGAACGACAGGTACAGCAGGCGGTTGGTCTCGAACCCGGGATGCGGCAGCACCTCGAACAGCCCGGCCTGGCTGCGCACGTAGGCCTCCGGCACGCCGCTCACCGGATCGGGCAGCAGCTCATCGTCGCGGATGATGCGCAGGCGACCGGCACGCTCGGTGACGAGCTTGTCGCCGTCGGGCAGGAACGCGATGGACCAGGGGTGTTCCAGGCCGGCCACCAGCGTGTCGACGAGGTACACCCGCTCGTCGGCGCCTGCCGCACCGACTGCACCGGACATCAGAGCGAGCAGCACGGCGACCGGCGGTGCGCGGTGGGGTCCATGGGGCATGTGCCGGCTCCTTCGGTCGCGGGTCCGCGGGCAGACAAGCCTACACCGCTTCGGGCATAGTGCGCGCGTCAGGCGCACGGAGGCACGCATGAAAGCAGTCCGGATGGTCGCCGCTTACGTGCTCGCGGTGGTGGTCACCGCCGCGGTCGGAAGCGTGGTCCAGACCCAGTACAACCTGGGTGCGCTGGCCATCCTCGGCGTGCCCGTGAGTGCCGATGTCCGGCTGTCGACCACGCTGCATGACCTCGTGCAGTTCGCGCCGCTGTACGCACTCGTCACCGGGCTGGCGATGGGACTCGCGCTGCCGGTCGCGGCGCTGCTCGCCCGCCCGCGCGCGCGCATGCGTGCCGTCGTGCATGCGCTGGCCGGCGGGGTGGCGATCGCGGTCGCGCTCGGACTGATGCTGCTGGTCATGCCGGTGACGCCCATCGGCGCGCTGCGTCATGCGTCGGGCTTCGTACTGCTGGTCGCCGGGGGCGCGCTCGGCGGCATGATCTACGCACGGGTCTACCGGCCACCCCCGGGCGGTACCGCGGCCGGCTGATCGCGTCCCGCGTCGCGACGGCTGGTGACGACGATGGCCGCAAACACCAGCAGCGCCGCGCCGTCGAGCCACCACCACGCGTGCGGACACAGCAGCGCGAGCGCGGCCAGCGCACAGGCGCTGCGCGCGACGGCACCCAGCGGCCCCTCGAGGTGGCCCTCGACCGTCGCCGCAAACGCCCACAGGCCTGCGCCGATGACCACCGCGAGCGGCAGCAGCGCGTGCCAGGTCCCGGTCAGCAGCGGCGTGTAGGCAAACAGGACCGGCAGGATGTACAGCGCCTTGGCGAGCTTCCACGCCGTCAGGCCGGTGGCCATCGGCCGGCTGCCGGCGATGCCTGCGGCGGCGAACGCGGCGAGGCTCACCGGCGGTGTCACGTTCGAGTCCTGCGACAGCCAGAACACGATCATGTGGGCGATGAGCAGGGTCGCCGTCAGCACCCCCGGATCGAGCAGCTCGGCCATTACGCTGCGCGCGAGTTCCGGCTGCATCGCGTCGAGCAGTGCACGCGCGACGCCGGGTGCGACCGGTTCGCCGGCGGCGACCGCAAACCCCGGATCGACCAGCCGCAGCGCCTCGCGCACGCTCTCGGTGAGCTCGCCCCGTGCGAGCGCGGAGACGACTTCGGCCTGGCCGAGCAGCGCCTGCAAGGTCGGTGCGGTGATCGCCGCGAGCACGATGTACGCCGCCGTGACCGGCAGTCCCATGCCGAGCACCAGCGACGCGAGCGCGACCAGCACGATCGTCAGCAGCAGGCTGCCGCCTGCCCAGTCGCCGATCATCAGCGACAACGTGTTGCCGGCGCCGGTGGTCGTGATCACGTTGACGACGAGACCCACCGCGATCAGCAGCAGCGCCGTCGGGACCATCAGCCGCGCCCCGTTGGCGAGCGCCTCGATCACCGCGATCGGCCCCATGCGCCGCGGCGTCAGCCAGGAGCACACGACGACCGCGAAAATACCGGCGATGCCGGCCATCACCGGCGTGTAGCCGAGCACGAGCACCGCCACGAGCACGCCGAGCGGCATGAGCAGCGGCCACTGGCGGCGGATCACCGCAAGTGCGGGTTCCCCATCGCCGGCGGGTTCACTGCCGGCGCCATGGCGCAGCGCCGCGATGCGCACGTGACAGCCGACCGCGAAGAAATACAGCAGTGCCGGCACCAGCGCCGCGGCGATGATCTCGAGGTACGCGATGCCGGTGAAGTTGGCCATCAGGAACGCGCCCGCGCCCATCACCGGCGGCATGAGCTGCCCACCGGTCGATGCCGCGGCCTCGGTGCCGGCGGCAAAGCGCGCCGGGAAGCCGCTGCGCTTCATCAGCGGGATCGTCACCGAGCCGGTGGCCACCGTGTTCGCGACGGCCGAGCCGGTCACCGACCCCATCAGCCCCGATGCACCGACCGCGACGAGCCCGGTCCCGCCGGTGATGCGACCGGCGGCCGCACGCGCGAGCGCCATGATCAGGTCGGCGGCCCCGGAACGCACGAGGAAGGCGCCGAACAGCACGAACAGGAACACGTAGCTCCACGAGATCCGCGCGATGCCGCCGAACATGCCGTCACCGGAGTACACGCTGCGAAACAGCATCGTCTCCCACGACAGTCCCGGGAACGCGAATGCCCCCGGCACGCGCGCGCCCCACGCGGTCGCATACGCCAGGCCAAGCACGACGAGCAGCGGAATCACCACGCCGGAGGTGCGGCGCGTCAGCTCCGTCGCGAGCAGCACCACGAGCGCACAGGCGACCCAGTCGGCAGTGCCGAAGGCGAGACCACGCGCATACAGCGCGTCCTCGAACACGACCACTGCGACGCAACCGCCGATGAGCGCCGCCGCGAGCGCACCGCGTGCCAGCCATCGCAGGCGTGGCATGCGCGCGTCGACCGGATGCACGCACAGCGCCAGGGCACCGAGCATCGCGAGGTGTGCGGCGCCCATGCGCAGCTCGTCCACCCCGCCGATCGCATTCGCCGCGAGGTGCAGCAGAGAGATCGCCGCGGCCGCCAGCATAAGCGCCAGCGCCGCGCGCGGTGCGTCGCGCGCGTGCTCGGGAAAACAGCCGGTCGCCGCCGCAACGAGATGTGAGATGGGAGCCTCCGACTGTTCGTGGGCCGCAAAGCGCAGGATTCTACGTGAAGGCCGCGCTCATTCGGCGAGCATCCCCTGCTCGCGGAAATAGCGCTCGGCGCCCGGGTGCAGCGGCACCGGCAACCCGTCGAGTGCGGTCTCGAGCGTGAGCTCGCGCGTCGCCGAGTGGAACGCGTGCAGGAACGGCAGGTTCTCGAACAGCGCGCGGGTCAGCGCATAGACCGCGTCATCGTCGACGTCGGCGTGCACCGCGAGCAGGTTCGCCTGCGCGATCGTCGTCACGGATTCCGGCTGGTTCGGGTAGGTGCCGGCCGGGATCTCGTAGCGTCGCCACAGATCGCGGTAGCGCCCGTTGGCGCGTTCGCGCTGGTCTTCGTCGAAACCGAGAATCACCAGCCCGGGATCGGTCGCCAGTGCCCGCGTGACGGCGCCGACCGGAAT
>PWYM01000140.1 GCA_003567855.1 Gammaproteobacteria bacterium
AGAGCGCTCCTATCATCCCGGCTACTACTCAGCATTCGTCCTTGATCCCGATGGAAACAATATTGAAGCCGTCTATCACGGCCCTTTCAGCAGGAGCGCTGCGTCAGTCATCATCACGCCACAATGAGGGGCGAGGCTGGGTTCGTTCAAAGCAGGTACAAGGTGCAAAGCACCGCATGACTCCGGTCAGGCGGCAGGAGCAGACAATGTGAAGATTTCTTACGTAAACGTCTTTGTCCGCGACCTGGCCCGCGCCACCGAATTCTATCGGGACGGGTTGGGGCTCGATCTGGAGTTCTCGTCAGAAGAGCATGGCTATGCTTCGTTCTCGGCGGGTGGCGTTCGGCTGGGTCTCGCCGTGCCGGGGCCCGATCAGCAGGAGCTTGCAGGTCGGCATACCGGCGTGGGCCTGGAAGTCGCCGACCTTGCGGCCGAACACAAGCGCCTCTCGGAACTGGGGGTCGAGTTCACCATGCCGCCAACTCGGCAACCCTGGGGCGGCTTCATGGCGCTGATTTCTGACCCCGATGGCAACATCTTCTATCTGGACCAGGTGTCAGTCGTACATGGCTGACCAGGAGCGTTCTGATTGGTCCAGGATCTTCCATGAGTTCGATGCTGAAGGCGCCATCGTGGTGGTTGACGAACGCCCAGAGAAACAATCTGCTTGGGTCTACGAACCGGAACCGGCAAACCGACGCTTCTCTCCCGCCTCGACCTACAAGATTCCGCATACTCGTTCGCGCTGGATGCCGGGACCGTCAGCGATGAGTTCCAGGTGTTCGAGAGGGTGTCTATTGGGTCGCTGGTAAAGGACCTCATGATTGTAGAGGCCGGGCGAAACTGGATACTGCGCGCGAAGACCGGCTGGGAAGGCCGAACGGTTTTTGCGCCGCGCTCCAAAGGTGTCGCTAGGCGTACTCTTTGAAAACCTTTGCCAGGAGACCACCATGGCTACACGACGCGATTTCCTTCACGGCATAGCCCTGCTCGGCGGCACCGTCGGCACGGGAGGTGCGCTCGCCGGCGGCCTGCAGTCCGCGTCAGCGCAGGGCCGTGATCAACGCGCGGCTCGATCCCGGTCAAAGCTGCGCCTGCTGGTACTCGGTGGCACCGGCTTCATCGGCCCCCACCTGGTCAACACGATTCTGTCACGCGGCCACGAACTCACTGTATTCAACCGGGGGCGCAGCGAACCGCGTCTATACGCGGAGCTGTACAACGACGTCGAACAGCTCGTCGGCGATCGCGATGACGACCTGACTGCGCTCGAAGGCCGCGAGTGGGATGCGGTGATCGACAACTCCGGCTATACGCCCGACCAGGTGCGGCCCAGCGCACAGCTGCTCGCCGACTCGGTCGGGCATTACATCTTCACCTCCACGCGGGCGGTGTATGCCGACTACACCCATTCACCGATGGACGAGGACGCCCCGGTCGGCATCGCCGGCGTGCCGGCCGACGATTGGACCGGATATGGCCCGCTGAAGGCGGTGGCCGAACGTGACGTCGAGGAGGCGTTCGGGCCGGACCGCACGAGCGTCGTCCGCCCGCCGATCATCACCGGCCCCGGTGACCACACCGATCGGTTTACGTTCTGGTACGACCGCGTCGAGCGCGGCGGAGAGGTGCTGGCCCCCGGTGCACCCGACGACCCGATCCAGTACGTCGATGTGCGCGACCTCGTGGAATTCATGGTGCACCTGGCCGAGGAACGCATCACCGGTGTCTACAACACCGTCGCGCCGGCCGCACCGCTGACCTCCGCCGAATTCCTCTACGGCCTGCGCGCGACCACCGGTAACCCTGTCACCTTCACTTGGGTCGACTGGGATTTTCTGGCCGCCCACGACATGCACGGCGGCGACCAGATCGCCGCCTGGCGCGCCCCGCGCGGCGACCACCTGCACCACGGCAGAATCGACAACACCCGCGCGATCAACGCCGGCATGACGTTCCGCCCGCTCGCAACCACCGCGACGGACACGCTCGCCTGGTGGCGCGACAACGTTGCGGCCGAAGGGCGCGAACTGCGTTCCGGATATTCCGATGAACGCGAGGCCGAACTGCTTGCCGCATGGCGGGCGCGGCGCTGAGCATGAATTCTGCCAAAGACGCTCTCAACACCTACGTACACTTCCGCGACGATGGTCGGGCGGATACCGTTGCCGTATCCCAGTCGTTCTGGGAAGAGTTGGCGGCCGGGAGGCAATCTCAACTCGAGCAGGGCAGGCTCCTGACGGCCTTCACCTTCTCCGAACCGTGGTCCATGTGGGAGCGTCATCCTGCCGGTGAAGAGCTGGTCATGCTCCTTTCGGGCGAAGTGACCGTGGTACTCGAGGTATCCGGGCAGGAGCAGCCGGTCCAGCTCACGGAGCCTGGCGCTTACGTGCTGGTGCCGAGGAATGTATGGCACACCGCGAGAACATCGACTCCAACGACCATGCTGTTCCTTACGCCCGGCGCTGGCACGGAGCATCGCCCGGTTCTATGACGAGACGCTTTTCCAAACCGGAAGTGCTCTGGCGCTACACATGATGTAGCGCTTCCGGGTGGTCGCCACACCCTCCATGGACGATGATTACCTGGATGATGGTGCCCCGCGAAAGCTGGGGCGATGGCGACTTGAACACCGCTGATCCGGCGGCAAGGTCTGGAACACGGCAACTCTAAACTGCCCGGGCAGAATGGGGTCCATATGAATTCATTGTTTAAAGGCCTGTTGGCCATGAGTCTTCTGTTTCCAGGCCTGAGCCTGGCCGGCCCGTCACCTGTTCCTGCTTCCTGGGAAAGCGAACAGCGGGAGCTTCGCTTCGAGAACGACGGTATCGAGTTGGTGGGTACACTGCATGTGCCGGCGGGTGCCGGGAATGTTCCGGCCGTGGTCGTGGCTCACGGCGCCGGCCCGGGAGAGCGGACGGTGCCCTTGTACCAGCAGATGGCCGAACTGTTTCCGACCATCGGCGTTGCCGCCTTCGTCTATGATCGTCGCGGCAGCGGAGAGTCCGGGGGTGAACAGGCCGGTGCCAGCTACCGTGACCTGGCCCGGGATGCCATTGCCGCCAGCAAGGCGATCGCGGCGGAGGAAGACATCGACCCGGATGCGGTCGGGTTCTGGGGGCTGAGCCAGGGTGGCTGGATCGTGATGGAAGCCGGCGCCATGAGTGATCCGGCCTTCGTGATCAGTGTCTCGGCACCGCTCACCACGCCGGCGCGGCAGATGGAGATTCTGGCCTATAACCATGTCCTGACCGAAGGATACGGTGAGGCCGCCGCCAGGCAGGCCCTGGAAGCGCGGCGGGCTGTGGACCGCTATTTACGCGATGAAATCTCGCTGAAGGACGCGCGTGCCGTGTTGCTCGCGGTCCAGGACGAAGACTGGTACGAGTTCACCTGGTTGCCTCCATCGGAAGAATTGCCGGAAGACGCCAGTCAAAGTGCCTGGATTCTGGAGATGGACTACGATCCTGCCGAGGCCTTCCAAGCTATCGATGCACCGCTGCTGTTTGTGCTGGGTGGCATGGACTATGCCATTCCGGTCGCTGAATCGCTGGCCATTCTCGAAGATATCCCGCCTGCTGAACACCGTGAAATCGTCGTGATTCCTGAAGTCGACCATCTGATTCGCCGCGTGCACGACGATGCCGATGAAAGCGCTGAGCAAGTGTTTCGTTCTGATGATGACAGTTACTTTCTGATGATGGGGCACTGGCTCAGCCGTCAGCTGTAACGCATCTTCAACTGGTAGCGGACAGTCCCGGGCAACGAACGTTGTTCCGGGCCGGGTGCAACGGCGCGTTTCCGCCGGGCGTCGCTCAGCGTTCGAATACGACCCGCCCGCCAACCATGGTGAGCACCACGCCGACGTGCTGGAGTTCTTCAGGCGGAATCTCCAGCGGATTCCGGTCCAGGATGACCAGGTCCGCCAGGCAACCCGGTGCCAGCCGCCCCTTCACGTGCTCCTGGCCTTCAGCCCATGCGTTGTTCACGGTGTAGGCCCTGAGGGCGGTCTCGGCATCGATCCGCTCCTCCGGCACCCAGCCCCCCTCGGGCGCGCCATCGGGGGTCTGGCGGGTCACGGCAGCGTACATCCCCATCAGCGGATTGGCCGTGTACCACGATGCGTTGGTACCGGGCCAGTCGCTCCCGAACGAGAGCAGCACGCCCGCCTCGTTCAGGGTGTGGAAGGCGTAGGTCCAACGGATCCGCTCGGGCCCGATCCGCTCTTCCATCCAGCGCATGTCATCGATGGCATGGAAGGGCTGGACCTCGGCAATCACGCCCATGTCGGCCATGCGGTCCGCGGTCTCCGGCCCCCTGAGGTGCTGAGCGTGGATCACCCTGAACCGCCGGTCGTCGCGCGGCCCGTTTGCTTCCTCCACCTGCTCGAACATGTCGAGCAGGGTGTCGATCGCACGATCTCCGATGGCGTGGACCTGCGGCCAGTATCCCGCCTGGTCGGCCGCGATCATGAGGCGTTCCAGGTTGCCCTCGGGGTACATGATGTCGCGCCAGATGCCGAACCCGTCGTTGTGGTCGAAGGGCTCGTAGAACATGGCCGTGGAATTGCCCATGATGCCGTCGACCCAGGCCTTGAAGCCGCCCAGTCTGATGAAGTCGGAGCCGAAGTTCCGCGGCAGCCCAAGCGTGGCCTGGTGCTCGACCAGTTCGAGGGAGGGCCGGGCATAGATCCGGGTGGTCAGCTCCCCCGCGTCCAGCAGGGCCTGGAAGACGGGAAACATCGCGGGCGGGGTGTTGTCATGGATCGTGGTCACGCCGTATCGAGCCAGGTCGGCCAGCGCCATCCGGGCCTCCTCGAGCTGCTGCTCGAAGGGCCTGGTGGGGATCACTTCCTGCACCCGGGAAGCGGCCTCGGGGCTCAGGCGGCCGGTGGGCTCTCCATCAGAGCATTCCACTCCGCGCCATGAGCAGTCCACTTCGGCGGCCGCGAGTGCGAGGTGGTTGGCCAGGTACGCCGAGCGGTCCCAGCGGTTCAACAGCAGCGGGTGGTCCGGGGTGATGTCGTCGACCATGCCCCGGTCCGGGCTGAAGGGTTCGAAGGCTTCCCGCTCGGCCGCCCCGGCATCCCCCATCTCCCAGTCCTCGTACGCACCCCATTCGCCTCCGACCATCCAGGCGCCGGCGGGCAGTCGTTCGGCGGCGGCTGCGACCTCTTCCCGGAGTGCGGCCCCATCCGAGACGTCCAGCAGGTTCGCGCCCAGGAGGAGCGCCCCGGCTGAATTGAAGTGGGTGTGACTGTCGATGAAGCCTGGGCCGACGAAACGACCCTGCAGCTCGATGACCCGGGTGTCGGTACCCTGGTGGCGCGCCACGTCGGCCTCGCTGCCCGCCGCGACAATCCGTTTTCCTTCGACGGCCACGGCCTCGGCCCAGGGTGACGCCTCATCTCCGGTCCACACCTGGCCCCCGGTGAGGATCACCGTGGCCCCGGTCCCGCTGCCTCCCGGCGCATCGCACGCCGCGAGCAAAAGGAGCGTACAGACTGCGAGGCCGGTCGACCGCAAGCACCCGGGTGATGGATCCTCCGGGCCGATGCCGGCGCTGGCGACCGGCGAGGCGGACCTGTTCGTCTTGAATGCACTCATAGGTTTGGTCCCGGAAGGTTCTGATCGCGGCGAGCGCTCGGGCCCGGACTGTCCGGACATGCTATGCCCCGGATCTTCGTAGCGGCAAGCAGGTGGCCAGACTCGCCCCGCGCCCTGCAACGCCTATGCGGTCAACTGCACCGACGCGCTCCCGGGCCTCTGCCAGTATCGGGTCTCCTTCCGCTGACCGGATAAGGCTCAAGCCCCGCAGCGGACCGTGCCCCTGAACTGAAGGCTTATGAAAAGCCGGGAATATCACCATGAACCAGAATACACAACCTTCCACCAGCAACGCGACGTCGGCTGCCGCCGGCGCCGGTACCGAGACCATGGATCGCATCGCCAGCAGCGCTCACAAGAGCATCGATGCAGCATCCAAGGCCGCTCATCCGACGATCGACCGCGCTGCCGACAGCGCTCACAAGGTCGTGGAAAACGCAGACCACATGCTCCATTCCGCGGCCGAGCACATTGACCGGGCTGGCGCCAAGGGTGAAGAGATGATTTCAGTCGGCACCGGCTACATGCGCGAGCATCCGCTGCTCACGCTGGGCCTGGCGGTGACTGCGGGTTACCTGCTGAGCCGCCTTGTCGCCTCCCGCTAGCATCACGTGTCCAAACCATGAGCGTCGAGAACGAGGACCCGCGGGTGATGGCGAGTGACAGCACATCGTCATCATCCGAATTCCTGGATGGCAACATGAGCCGGCTGGTGAGCGAACTTCGCGAGCTGGCACATGACCACCTCGAACTGGCGGCACTGGAAACGCGACTCGCCGTCAGCGCCGTGCTGCGGATGGCGATTATCGCCATTGTCACGGCGCTGGTGCTTGCAAGCGCATGGCTGGCGCTGGCCGGATCCGCGGCGCTTGCGCTTATCGGCATTGGCCTGTCACCCGCACTCGCGATGGTGTGCGTTGCCGCCGTCAACCTTCTGCTCGCAATCATCGGCTGGCTGCGGATAAGACAGCTGGGCCATTGGCTCGGATGGCCGGCCACGCAGCGCGCGATCAGGCCTGCGCCGGTCACCGACACAACGCGCGGTGCCGCATGAAGGTTCGCGGCCACGCGGCAACCCGGCCGGCCGCATTGAGGGCGAGAATCCGAACAGTGGAGCGCCGTATCGGCCGTCGTCGGGACAATATCGGCGTCGCCATGGAAAGCATCGCCCATCACGTCCGGGATCAGGCGACATCGCCGGTGGTGATCATCGGCGCCGGCCTGGTCGGCGTGGCGATACACCGCGGCAACCTGGTGCGTGGCCTGCAACCGATGGCGCTTTTCCGTACGGCCAATAGCGGACTCCGGATGCTGCTGAAGGTCGCGTCGCCGGCCCTCGCCGCCGCGGGCGACACAGAGGCTGAAGATGTGCCCGTACATACACACAACGGCAGCGCCCATGAGCGCAGAGACTGAAACGGCATTGTTCGGTGCGGTGGAGCGTCGCCTGTTCAGGTCGACGGCAATACTGTTTTCCATCGTAGCGCTGGCAGGGCTCATCGCCGGCGTCATCTGGATCATGGCCCAGGCGCTTTCGTTCTTCTACAACCTCATCATGCCCTTGTGCGTGGCAGGCATCCTCGCGCTCGTGCTGTACCCGGTGGTCGACGCACTCGAGCGGCGTACGGGACTGCCCCGTGTGGCCGCGACCAGCATCATCATGCTGGTTTTCACCGCGATCATCGCCGGGGTGATCTTCATGGTGGTCCCGACCGCGTCTCGGCAGGTTGCGCAATTCACCGAAATGGCGCCGGGAATGCTTGTCGGATGGCAGGAATACATGAGCAACCGCTTCCCCGGCCTGACCCGCATGCTCACGGAGAGCGCGCAGGACGGAAAGCTCAGCGAGCTGGTGCCCGACATGGAATATACGGGCAGAACCGTAAGATCCTATGTCGGCATGCTGGTGGGCCTGAGCTTCGTGCCGCTGATGCTGTTTTTCGCGCTGCTGTCCGGCGATCGGCTGCGCGGCCAGACATCCAACATACTTTCGGTATTCAGCGCGCGGGCGCAGCAGCGCATCATGTACTTCATCGATGTGTTCCTGGCCCAGGTGACCGGTTTCTTCCAGGGCCAGCTCGTCATCGCGGTGATCATGGGCGTGATGTTCGCGACCGGCTTCACGCTGATAGGCCTGAAGGGCGGAATACTCATCGGCCTGGCACTGGGGCTTCTGAATATCGTCCCCTTTCTCGGCACGCTGATCGGGCTGCTGATCGTCGCGCCGCTGGCCTATTTCCAGCCATCGGGAAGCTTCCAGCTGCTCGGCATGAGCCTGCTGGTGTTCGGGATCGTGCAGCTCGTGGAAAGCTGGCTGCTGACACCGAGAATCATGGCGAATCGCTCGGGGCTGCACCCCGCACTGGTGGTGATCTCGGTATTTTTCTGGGGCACCGCGCTGGGCGGCATCACCGGCATGATTCTCGCCGTGCCGCTGACCGCGTTCCTGGTTGCGGTGTGGAGCCAGGCCAAGGCGGGCCTGGCACTCAGCATGACATCCGACGAAGACGCCGAACGGATCGAGATCCTGACCGGCACCGCACGACCGTCGACGACGAACGACCCTCCGGCCCACCCGGAACTGGGCAGAAGCACTGCCCTCCGGACGGCCTCCACCTAGCAGGTAGCATCATGATTATCGAGCGTTTCAGAAGGTTGTTCGGCACCCCCGCGACGCGGTTGTCGCCCGCACAAAAGGTGGAAACCAACACTGCGGAGAACGAGTTCACATCCGAGGGCGCACCCCTGCCTGGAGAATCCGGCAGAGATTCGGACCACGTGGTGAAAGCCGCCGACGCCGACAGGGGTTGAGCCTGGCTGCGCGCCGGGCAGGCGAAGTCGGCGCGGTCAGCCCTGCAGTTCGGTCAGCCGCGCGACGTGCGTGATGCATTCGCCGTCGTAGTAGTACTCGAAGTGCGTCCCCTGGCGCACCGGCCGGCACGCGCGCGGCCTGAACGCCGCAACGCATTGACCTTCGGGGTGGCGGACGCTGTCGTAGATCACGCCCCATGCGCCGCGCTCGCGCTGCGCGCGCCCCCACGCCTGGCTTGCGCCATAGTCATCGGGGTCGTAGAGCGCCGGATGCCGGGCCTTCAGCCCGCGAAGGTCCAGCCACTGCGCGTCCACCGCGCCGACACAGGCGCGCATGTGCAGGCGCTGCGGCCCGACGTCCTGCAGCCTCAGGAAGCGTTCGCGGTGATAACGCGTCTCGGCGATCGCGGTGGCCTGTTCGGCGGCGGCGTAGTAGACGCCATAGTCACCGGGCGAAAAGCGCGATCCGTCACGGTTCGGGTGGGTGAACGCCGCCATGATCACCGACGTGCCGGGGCCGCTGATGCGGTCCTCGTCCGGCACCAGCGCAAGCTCGCCGACCTCGTCGCGCAGCCGGGGGTTGGTCAGCGACTCGACCGCGTGCACGGCCTCGAGATCTGCGGGATCGGCGACGTCCTCGAACAGGTCGATGGGCGGGAAGTGGCTCGGGATGATCCGCGTCGCACGCGGCCAGCGCACGTGGCGGGTCGGGACCTTCACCCGCGCCAGCCGTCGAGCCAGTCGCGTACGGCGTAGAGGTCACCGACCTGGCCCGCGGCCATGCGCTCGACCGGGGGGCGACCGGCGAACAGCGGCGCGCGGTTGGGCAGGTGCGGCCACCGCAGGTGGGCCTGGCGGTCCGGCAGCAGCAGCCGCAGCGCCTTCCAGATGCCGAGGATGTAGGAGACGCGCTCGAGCGTGTCTCGCCCGACGCGCGCGGGTGGTTCGCGCTTCCAGTCGTACCAAGAGCGCTCCGAGATGCCGAGCATTGCGCACTGCTGCTCACGCGGCAGGCGCCACTGCTCGAGGATGTTGAGCGCCGTGGCCACCGCCCCGCTGATGTCTTCAGGGACGTCGGCGAGCGGCCTCGCAGCGTGGGGCCGGGCCGTATTCGTTCGGTTGGCGGGCATGGGGCACTCCCGGAACTGCCAGTAGGGAAGGCGCGCACGCGGCACGCGCGCCGTCTTCATGAGGGCTTGCAGCGGTGCGTAATTATCGCATATCCTGCAGCGCTGCAAAACCACCGAACCGACCGGGCGGCACGGCGCTGCTGCTCGATGACGGCATCGACGCCGATGGATTGCACATGGGCCGGATGGGTGGCTTCGGTTTGTTCCCGGCGCTGGCGTTGTGGTATCAGTTCGCGCTACTCAACAAGAGATGCGCCATGTCACCCCTTCGCATATTACTGCTCGCCATACTTTCGGCGGCCTGGGCCGTTCCGGCCATCAGCAGCGCCGAGGCGCCTCGCGCTGCACATGTCGTACTGGTATCCATCGACGGGTTGCGGCCGGAGTTCTACCTGGATTCACAGTGGCCCGCGCCCCTCATTCAGCAGATGGCCGTGGAGGGTGCACATGCCGAGGCCGTCCGTGGCATTTTTCCGTCGGTCACCTATCCGTCGCACGCGACCATCGTGACAGGTGCGATGCCGGCCCGGCATGGCATCGCCTACAACTCACCGTTCGAGCCGGACGGACAGACCGGCCGCTGGTACTGGGAGTTCGACGCCCTGCGTTCAACGACGCTCTGGGAGATCGCGGGCGAGGCGGGCTACACGACCGCGAACATCTCGTGGCCGACCACGGTCGGGGCACCGATCGACTACAACATCCCCCAGATCTGGCCGCTCGATGGATCAATCGATCGCGTCGGAATCGTGCGCGAGCGGGAAAACCCGGAAGGCTTTCTTGCCGAACTCGAACGCGGCGCAACGGGCGCACTGACTGACCAGGTGTTCCGGATGGGCGATCTCACGCTCGAAGACCGCACCGGCGCCATGGCCGCCTACACGCTCGAGACTCACAAGCCGAATTTCATGACGGTCCATCACGTCCATACCGATCACTACCAGCACCGCCACGGCCGTGACGGCCCGATGGTGCGCCGGGCCGTCGCTGCAGTGGACCGGGCCATCGGGCAGATGATCGACGCCGCCGCGCGGGCCGGCATACTGGAACAGACCACGTTCATCGTGACCGGTGACCACGGCTTCGTCGATATTCATACGCAGCTCGCCCCCAACACCTGGCTGGTGGACGCCGGACTGATGGAGGCGGAAGACGATCGTGGCGACTGGCGCGCCACTTTCCACACCACGGGCGCTGCGGCCTTTCTTCACCTGCGCGATCCGGACGACGCCTCGACCCTGGCCGAAGTCCGGGCAATACTCGACGATCTTCCGCCGGCCCAGCGCAGGCTTTTTCGCATCGTTGAACGTGACGAGCTCGACGCGGTCGGTACCGCGCCCGCAGCCGCGTTCGCGCTCAGTCCGAAGCCGGGGGTCACGGTTTCGGCGCGAGCGACGGGTCAGCCGATCGCGTCTGCCGAGGGCGGCACCCATGGCTATTTTCCGGACTTCGACAACATCCATACCGGCTTCATCGCCTGGGGCGCCGGCGTGAAGTCGGGCGCCGTCGCACCGATAATCGGCATGGAAGACATTGCACCGCTCATTGCGGCGCTGTTGGGCCTGGAGTTCGAGACCCCCGACGGTGTGCTCTACCCCGGGCTGCTCTCGGACTGACGCGCGGGTGCACGCAGCTGTCGTGCCCCTTGCCCGAGCGCTTGCCGTGGCCGCGACCTTCGCCATGGCCGCCTGCAGCGTACCCCCCGAACCGCCCGAGGTCGCCGAGATCGACATCGCCACGCTGGTACGCACGGTCGCCGATGGCGACACGAGCTGCCGGCAGGTCATCGAGCGGCACCTCGCGCGCATCGAGGCGCTGGATGCGCGCCTCGGCGCGATCATAGCGATCCGCGACGCCGCGCTGGACGAGGCCGATGCGATCGACCGGGCGGTTGCCGCCGGTGACCCGCCGGGCCCGCTGACCTGTGTACCGATACTCCTCAAGGACAACATCGAGGCCGACAGACTGCCGGTCACCGCCGGGTCGGTCGCGCTGCTCGGACATCCGCCAGGACGCGACGCGTTCCTGGTCTCTCGGCTGCGCGCGGCCGGCGCGGTGATCGTCGCCGGCACGAACATGGCCGAGTGGGCGTTCAGCCCGCGACGGACGATGTCGTCGTCGTTCGGCACCACGGTGAACGTGTACGACAACTCACGCACGCCGGCGGGCTCCAGCGGCGGCACCGCGTCCGCGGTCGCCGCGAGCTTCGGTGTTGCCGGCATCGGCACCGATACCGGCAGTTCGATCCGCGGCCCCGCCGCGCACGCCGGCATCGTGGGCCTGCGGCCTACGCTGGGACTGGTGTCACGCGGCGGCATCGTACCGCTTGCGCTAGACCGCGACACCGCGGGGCCGATGACGCGCAGCGTCGCCGACGCCGCGCGCGTGCTCGATGCGATCGCCGGTACCGACCCTGACGACCCGTACACCACCGAGGCCGACACCCGCCGCAACACCGACTACACCGCAGCGCTGGACGCCGATGCGCTCGACGGCGCGCGCATCGGCGTACTCCGCGACTGGATCGCGACCGATGAGTCACCCGACGTCGAGGCCATGGCGCGCTTCGAAGCCGTGCTGCACACGCTGCGCGTGGCCGGCGCCGAAGTGATCGACGACGTCAGCGTTGCCGGACTGGTCGCGCTGGTCGACGTCGCGGGCTCCTGCCGGCGTTTCAGCCATGACATCGCACGCTATTTCGAGACGCGCGACGGCGCGCCGTTCGGGGCGATCACCGAGCTGCTCGACCGTGGCGACTTCGGGCCGTGGTCCGAGCAGATGCTCGACCGCGTCGCCGACGACGACCCTGACGTACCACCCGCCGACCGCGATCCGCCGTGCCCGGAGTTTGCAGACCATGAGGGCCGACAGGCGCTGCTCGCCGCACTCACCGATGCGATGGATGCCACGGGCGTGGATGCGCTCGTGCACCCGAGCTGGACGCGCCCGCCAGCGGCGCTCGGCCGCGAAGACGTACGCTACGGCGGCGACCTGTCGCAGGCGCTCGCACCGGCGGCCGGCATGCCGGCGATCACCGTGCCGATGGGCTACACCTACGGCAACCGCCCGGCAGGGCTGCAGTTCATCGGGCGGCGCTGGGACGATGCACGGCTGCTCGCGCTCGCCTATGCGTTCGAGCAGCAGATACGCGGGCGGCGGCCGCCAGCGGGTTTCGGCCCGCTCGACGACTGAAGCGTCAGCGCGTGACCAGCGCGACGCCGAACAGCGCGCCGTGCAGCCAGAACAGGAACACGACGTAGGTGACGAGCCCCGCGACGACCGCGATGATGTCGTTCGCCTTAGACGCCGGCGCCTGCACCATCGGGCCCTGGCTGCGCCGCTTCAGCGAGATCCGGTCGACGACCGCCCACGCGAGGAAGCCGCCGAACAGCAGCAGCGCGGCCAGCGTACCGTTGGTGATCAGGTGCGCGAGCGCCCAGGTCTTCACTGCGACGAGCATCGGGTGCTTCAGCGTCGCCTGGATACGCCCCGGCAGGTACGCGGCGAACAGCGCGGGGAACGCGAACAGCATCAGCAGCATCGCGATGTGATGCGTCCAGCCGGGCGGCGCCCACAGCACCACCGGGTCGAGTCGAGCTGCGGCATAGCCACGCACGACGAGCACGATGCCGACCAGCGACACCACGCTGTACACGATGCGCCACGGCCACTCGCCGAGCCGCGCGGCCATCGCGTCGCGCCACGGCCGGCTGATGATGGAAACCGAGTGCATGCCGATGAACAGCACCAGCCCGACGATCAGTTGCAGCATGTCCGAAACTCCGACGCACCCCGACCGGCATGGTAACCCACCGGCCCTCCGGACGCGGGTCGTGCGTGCCAACCTGCGCGGGTATGCTGTCGATGGACCCGAATCCGACCCGGAGGACGCAATGAAGCGGAAACAGTTCACCGCGCGGACAGCGCGCGGGCTTGTGGCGGTGCTCGCGCTGACCGCGCTGGCGTCAGCGTCGGCAGTCGCTGGCGACGACGACACCGCACTGATCGAGCGCTACGGACTGACCGAAGCGGACACCCCGGTCAGCGACCGAGACGACTGGCAACGTCCACGCACGATCGTCGTCGGACGGCTCGACGACGGACGCATCGAATGGCTGCGCGAACGCGTGCCCGATGACGTGACGCTGGTTCCGGTCGCGAGCGAGGACGAGGCGCTCGAACACGTCGGCGACACCGACGCGCTGGTCGGGCTGTGCAGCGAGTCGCTGCTCGAGCGCGGCTCCGGCCTCACCTGGGTACAGGTGCTGTCCGCGGGCGTCGACGGCTGCTATGACGCACCGACGATGCAGGCACGTCAGCCGCTACTGACGAACATGCAGCGAGTCACCGGGCCGGTGATCGCCGAGCACGTGCTCGCGCTGACGCTGTCACTCGCGCGCGGGCTGCCCGCCTACCAGCGGGCGCAGGCCGACGGCGAATGGGACCAGGCCGCCGCCGAGCCGATCACGCTGGAAGGCCGCCGCATGCTCGTCGTCGGTCTCGGCGGCATCGGCATCGAGGTCGCACGACGTGCGCATGCGCTGGGAATGACGGTGCACGGCGTGCGTGCGAGCCGTGCCGAAGGGCCGGACTACGTCGCCCGCGTCGTGCTGCCCGACGGGCTCGAGGACGAACTCGCCAACGCCGACGTCATCGTCAACGCCCTGCCGCTGACCGACGACACGCGCGGCCAGTTCGACCGTGCGCTGTTCGAGCTGATGCCTTCACACGCGCTCTACATCAATGTAGGACGCGGCGGCACGGTGGTCACCGATGACCTCGTGGCCGCACTCGAGGAAGGCCTCATCGGCGGCGCCGGCATAGACGTCACTGACCCGCGCCCGCTGCCGGCCGACCACCCGCTGTGGAAGGCGCCGAACACGATCGTCACGCCGCACGTCGCGGCGCGCTCGGACCTGGGGATCGAGGCACGGTGGGAAGTCGCGCTCGCGAACATGCTGCGTTACATCGACGGCGAACCGATGCTGTCGGTCGTCGATCTCGACCGCGGCTACTGAGCAGCCGCGGCCGGCGCCGGACAGGCGACACCGGTGCCGCCTATACCGCAGTAGCCGCCGGGATTCTTCGCAAGGTACTGCTGGTGATAGTCCTCGGCGTAATAGAACGCCGACAGTGGACTCACCTCGGTGGTGATCGCACCGAAGCCGCGCGCGGCGAGCGCGTCGGCGTACGCGTCGCGCGACGCCTCGGCGGCGGCCAGCTGCGCGTTGTCATGCGTGTAGATCGCCGAGCGGTACTGCGTGCCCGTGTCGTTGCCCTGGCGCATGCCCTGCGTGGGGTCGTGCGACTCCCAGAAGGTCGCAAGCAGCGCCTCGAGCGCAAGGCGCCGCGGGTCCCAGACCACGCGCACGACCTCGGTATGACCGGTCATGCCCGAGCAGACCTCTTCGTAGGTCGGGTTCGGCGTGTGTCCACCAGCGTAGCCCACCGCCG
>PWYM01000059.1 GCA_003567855.1 Gammaproteobacteria bacterium
CCGCCATAGTCATGGTCATCATGATGGTGGTCGTGGTCGTGGTCGTGGTCGTGGTCGTGGTCGTGGTCGTGGTCGTGGAGTTTCCACATGCTTTCCACGCTGGTCAGCACCAGCCGGTCGAGCACGGTGCCGGTTTCCTCGAGCACCCCGACGACCGTGAGCGCATCCTCGTCGTGGACGTGCAGGCCCCTGTTCAGGCCATGGACCACGAAGAATCGCTGACCGGGGCGATAGCCGCGCTCGGCGGCGACCCGGCTGCCGAGCACTGCCTCCATCGACCGGTTCCAGAGCCGGCCGCTCGCGGGCTCCGCACCGTAAAGTCGCGGATAGCCGTGCGTGGTGCCGACGACCCGGAAGCCGGCGTAGCTGTCACCCAGCGCAAGCGGGACGGTCTCGGCCACCATCGGATGGCCCTCCCAGCGCAGTGCTTCGGCGAGCGGAATGTTCCCGGCGGGCATGTCGAGGTGGTAGACCGACGAGAGTATCAGCTGCAGTGGGCTGCCCTTGGGTCCAAGTACAAGGTCGATGTCGCGCGCGTCGCGCCCCAGCCCGTCCTCGAGTTGCCGGCCGAGCAGCAGCAGTACCGTGATGGTCGCTACGCCGAGTGCCAGCAGCAGCACATTGAGCGCAGCCGTCAGCGGCTGTGCCCGCAGGTAGGCAAGGCTCAGTCTGAACAGGTTCATGCGTGGAGTTCGACGAGGGGTTCGAAGTGGGGACGAAGACGCGCATCGTGAGTTGCAACCAGCAACGTCGCGCGCTCCTGGCCGGCATGTTCGAACAGCAGCGACAGCACCTCGGCGGCATTGCGGTCGTCGAGGTTCGATGTGGGTTCGTCGCAGACGACCAGTGTCGGTGCGTTCACCAGTGCCCGCGCGATAGCCACTCGCTGGGCCTGCCCGAAGCTGAGCGCGTCGGGGCGGGCACCGGCGCGATGCGCCACACCCAGACGTTCGAGCAGCGTATCAACGCGTGCCGGGTCGCGTGGCAGCCCGGCGAGATATCGCGCCGCCAGAAGATTGTCGCGCACCGACAGGGCGGGCAGCAGATGCAGTCTCTGGAACACGACGCCCATGTGCCGGCCCCTGAATCGGTCCAGCGCAGCGCCGCGCAGCACACCCAGGTCGGTCCCGGCGACCCGGATAGTGCCGGCGAGCGGTCGCAGCAGGCCGGTCACCAGGTGCAGCAGCGTGCTCTTGCCGCAACCGGACGGCCCCAGCACCAGACAGTGCGCGCCGGCTTCCAGTGAAAGCCCGGGGAAGCGCAACGACTGGCCGTCACCGTAATCGAATACCAGCCCGTCCAGCTCAAGCGCCGGGGCCGTGTCGGATACCGGCATCGTGTTTTCCTGCCCCGCCACCTCGTGGCCCCAACAACGCGTGCATTTGATATACTATAACAATAAGAGACGATGCATGATGGTCTCTTCCCTGACTTTGCCGGACGCACTCATGACCCTCGATTCCAATACCCCGGCGGCACTACGCCCGCACGACCACGACGCCTGCATCGACGCGGCGCTGGCCGCCGCCGAACAGACCTGTAAAGAACAGGGCCTTCGCCTCACGCCGATCCGTCGGCGGGTGCTGGAGCTCGTCTGGCAGAGCCACCGGCCTGTCGGCGCATACGAGCTGCTCGAAGCGCTCAGCGCCGATGGTCGCAGGGCAATGCCGCCGACCGTGTACCGGGCGCTCGACTTTCTCGTCAATGCGGGCCTGGTGCACCGGCTGGCGACCCTCAACGCGTTCGTCGGCTGCCACGATCCGCTGCATCCGCACCAGGGCCAGTTCCTGATCTGCGGAGACTGCCGTCGAGTCGTCGAGTTCCATTCCGGCAGCGTGAATCGATCGCTCGACCGCAAGGCGCGCAACCTCGGGTTCGAACTCACCGAACAGAACGTCGAACTGCTCGGCCGCTGCAGCGACTGCCGGGACGCGCACTGAAGCGTCCGCGCCATCGCCCCCATGTACGGAGTTTCCCTTTACGCAATGACCGCGTTGTCCCGGCAATTCGACCGTATCGCCGTGCTGATGTCCGGACTGTGCCTGGCGCACTGCCTGCTGGTGCCCGTCGTTCTCGTGCTCTTTCCGCTGCTCGCGATCTCATCGGGGGACGACCGGCATTTTCACGGGATCATGCTGTGGCTGGTGCTGCCGGTGAGCGTCATCGGGCTCGCGCTGGGGTTCAGCGGGCACCGCGATCTGCGCATCCTGTTCGCCGGGGCCGGCGCGATGCTCGCGCTGACCTTTGCGTCCACGTGGGGACACGACAACCTGCGCTCCTCCGGCGAGGCCGTGGCCATGGTCATCGCGAGCCTGCTGCTCGCGGCGGTGCACGTCTGGAATTTCCGCGCGGTGCGCCGCTGCGCTGAACGCCACGACTGATCGGCGGGCCGTCCACGCGTTCCGCTCCCCGATCCCTGGCGGCGCGCTGCTAATATTCGCGTGTGCGTATTCTGCGGGGCCTGCCCGCGGGAGCCATGGCGTGTGCGAACAGGGGAGAGGCAGCGTTGGCCAGTGTTTCCACAGACAGGGTGATCATCGTCGGTGCCGGACCGGTCGGGCTCGTGACCGCGCTCAGACTCGCCGCCGCCGGCGTGCCCAGCGTGCTGCTCGAGCGCGACACGGCGCTGCCGCGAGACCTGCGGGCCTCCACTTTCCATCCCCCGACGCTGGAGATGCTCGACGAGCTCGGCCTCACGGCGCCGCTGCTCGAGCGCGGACTCGAGGTGCCGACGTGGCAGGTCCGCATGCACGAGACCCACGAGAGGGCCGAGTTCGACCTGTCGATACTCTCGCGTGACACGCGCTATCCGTTCAGGCTGCAGTGTGAGCAGTGGAAGCTCTGCGAGCTCGCGCGTGATCGGCTTGCCGCCCATGCCGACCTGGTCGAATTTCGCCCGGGCTGGGCACTGACGGGGCTGCAGCAGACGGACGACGGCGTGAGTGCACAGCTCGCTACCGATGGCGGCGAAGAGGATAGCGTTCACGGCCGCTGGCTGGTGGCGGCCGACGGCAGTCGCAGCACCGTGCGCAAGCTGCTCGACCTGCGCTTCGAGGGGCTGACCTATCCCGAGACGACGATTCTCGTAACGACCCGCTTCCGCTTCGAAGACCACCTGCCGGGCCTGTCGCGGGTCAACTACGTGTGGGTGAGCGGTGGCACGTTCAGCCTGCTGCGGCTGCCCGACCTCTGGCGCTGCAGTGTCTACGCCGCTGCCGGCGAAACCACCGAGGAGGCGATGCAGCCGGAGCGCGTCGAAGCCAAGCTGCAGCAGATCGTCGAACGTGACGCCCCCTACGACGTGCTCGAGATCCGCGCGTACCGGATCCATCAGCGCATCGTTGACGACTACCGCATCGGGCGCGTGCTGCTCGCCGGTGACGCCGCGCACATCAACAGCCCGAGTGGCGGCATGGGCATGAACTGCGGCATACACGACGCCTTCAACCTGACCGACAAGCTGGTCCGCGTCTGGCACGGCGAGGACGAGTCGCTGCTCGACCTCTACTCCCGCCAGCGCCAGCCGATCGCGCGCGACGAGATCCTCGCGCAGGCGCACCGCAACCGTTCGCGCATGCTGGAACCGGATCCGGAACAGCGGCGTCGAACGCTGAGTGAACTGCAGGCGACCGCGGCTGACCCCGAACGCGCCCGCGAGTACCTGCTGCGAAGCTCGATGATTACCGGCCTTCGCAGGGCCGAGACGCTGACCTGACGGAGGCCACATGCGTCACCCGCATCGCGACTACGGCAGCGCCGGCCTCGTCGGCCTTTGCACGCCGCAGGCCAATCCTACCGTCGAAGCCGAGTTCCGCCTGCTGATGCCCGATACGGTGAGCCCGGTCGTGACGCGGCTCACGAGTCGCGCCGACGAACCGCGCCAGCGCCTGATCGACTATATAGAGACCCTCGCCGCGAGCCTTGATGCCTTCGACACGCTCGCGACCGACGTGATTGCGTTCGCGTGTACCGGGTCGGCGTACCTGGTCGGTGCGGCTCGCGAGCACGCACTCGTGGAGCTGGAGCAGGAACGTCGTGGCGTGCCGGTGATCTCGGCGACTGCGGCGATCGACTCGGCTTTGCGGCACATCGGGGCGCGGCGCATCGCGCTGTATGCGCCTTATCCCGACTGGCTTGTCGAGGCCGCCACTGCATACTGGTCGGCACGCGGCTACCAGGTTGCCCGCTGTGGTCGGGTGCGCACGCAGAGCGCGGACACCCGCAGCATCTATGCACTGGGCAGTGCCGATGCGCGCCGCATGCTGGCCGCCGAGGCGCCGGCAGGCGTGGATGCCGTCGTGCTTTCCGGTACCGGTATGCCTACACTGCCACTGGTGCTCGATCATCCGGAATTCGACGCCGCCCCGGTGCTGTCGTCGAACTGGTGTCTCGCCGGGTCGGTCGCCGACGCGCTGGGCGTGACCATCGACCTCGACGAGGTTCGCCGTCGGCTTGCGGCGGCCCGCGGGCCCGATTCCGGGACGGAGGTGTAATGGAAGACGAGAACACGCAGCATCCCGCATCGGTCACCGCCCTGGACGCACGGCGGGTGCCGCCCCTGGACCGGCTGCGCCGACCGCTGTCGGACCTGCGCATCTCGGTGATGGACCGCTGCAATTTCCGCTGTCCCTACTGCATGCCGGAGTCGGTTTATCACCGCCATTTTCCGTTCCTCGCGAGCGACGAGCGCCTGTCTTTCACTGAGGTTCGTCGTATCGCGCAGATCTTCGCGGAACTCGGCGTGCGCAAGCTGCGCATCACCGGTGGCGAGCCGCTTCTGCGGCCCGGGCTGGCTGACCTGGTCGCGGATCTGCGCGGTATCGAGGGTATCGACGACATTGCGCTGACGACCAACGGCGTGCTGCTCGAACAGCACGCCGTGGCGCTGGCCGCGTCTGGACTGGACCGGGTCACGATCAGTCTCGACAGCCTGGATCCCGAGGTGTTCGCGCGCATGAGCGGGGGTCGACCGGGACCGGCACGCGTGCTGCGCGGCGTCGACGCGGCGCTCGAGGCCGGGCTGGCACCGGTCAAGATCAACACCGTCGTGCAGCGTGGCGTCAATGATCACACGCTGCTCGCACTGCTCGAGCGTTTCCGCGGTACGGGCGTGATCGTGCGGTTCATCGAGTTCATGGACGTCGGGACGAGCAACGGCTGGCGGCGCGAGGAAGTGGTCGCGTCGCGCGAGCTGATCAAGCGTATTGACGAGCGCTGGGCGATCGAGCCGGTGGATGCGAACTACCGTGGCGAGGTGGCTTCGCGCTATCGGTATACCGACGGTGCCGGCGAAGTCGGGTTCATTTCGTCGGTCACCGCGCCATTTTGTGGCAACTGCAGCCGTGCCCGCATTTCCTCGGACGGACGCCTGTACACCTGCCTGTTCGGCGCCGACGGTCTCGACGTGCGCACCCCGCTGCGCGCGGGGGCCGATGACGAGGCTCTGCGTGCGCTGGTTGCCGGCGCGTGGCGGCGCCGCGAAGACCGCTACAGCGAACTGCGCGCGCAGCACCCCGGTGGCGCGCGCGTCGAGATGTCCTACATCGGGGGCTGATCCTGCGGCGGGTTCGCGACCCGCCACGCCAGCAGGATCGCCGAGAAGAACAGCGCAGCGACACCGAGATCGTAGATGCGGAGCACCATCAGCAGGCCGCCGAGCAGCGCCCACGCCCAGAATCGTGTCCGTCCGAGCACGATCGTCAGCACGATCGCGACCGCGACAGTGGTCCACAGCGGCCAGCCTTCAAGCATCGCCAGCTCCCGGTGCACTAGAATGGGAAGCCTGCACACAGGTCACACCGCACGCGGTGCGACAGCATGGGAGACTACCCGCTGATGAGCGTATTCGACGCACGCGAATATACCGGCCACGAGCTGATCCTGCACTGCCGGCTTGGAGATACCGGGCACCACGCGATCATTGCGATCCACGACTCCACGCTGGGGCCCGCGCTCGGCGGCTGCCGGATGTGGCCGTATGCAACCGATGATGAGGCGCTGACGGACGTGCTGCGCCTGTCGCGTGGCATGACGTACAAGAACGCGCTGGCCGACCTGCCGCTCGGTGGCGGCAAGTCGGTAATCATCGGCGATCCGGCCACGGATCGCAGCCCGGAGCTGTGGATCGCGTTCGCCGAGAGCGTGGCCGCGCTCGGCGGGCGCTACTGGACCGCGCAGGACGTGGGGCTGGACATGGAAGATGTCGTCAGCATCGCGCGTCACACGCAGTGGGTCGGTGGTTTCGATCGTGCCACCGGCCAGGGGCGCGACCCGTCGCGGATGACCGCGCTGGGCATCCTCCACGGGATCCGCGCGGCGGTGGCCCATCGATTGGGCCGCGACACGCTAGACGGGGTGAGCGTGCTGGTGCAGGGCGTGGGGCACGTGGGCGGGCTGGTGTGCCACCACCTGAAAGAGGCCGGCGCGCGCGTGCTCGTCAGTGATCTCAACGCGGCGCGGGCCGCGTCACTGGCCGAGGCGCTCGATGCGGAAGTGGTCTCCGCAGACGCCGCCTATGACACCGAGGCGGACGTCTACTCGCCGTGCGCGCTCGGCGCGACGCTGAACGAACACACGATCCCCCGGCTCAGGGTGGCCATTGTCGCCGGTGCGGCGAACAACCAGCTGTCGGTGCCTGAGGCGGCGCAGTGGCTGGCGTCGCGGGACATCCTGTACGCGCCGGACTACGTGATGAACGCCGGCGGCGTGATCGACGTGGGTCGCGAGGCGATCGAGGGTGCGACCCAGCCCGACACCGAGGCGCGCGTGGTCGGCATCTACGACCGTCTGATGCAGATTTTCGAAGCGGCCGCGGCCAGCGGGCGCACGACCTCCGAGGTCGCCGACGGGATCGCGCACGAGCGCATTGGTCACTCGCCGCTGGCAAAGAAGCGCGGCCCGCCGCCGCCGCGCAGCGGGTAAGCGAAACCGGCCTCGAACTCGAGATTCACGAACCACGTCAGGCGAACGCGCAGGCCAACACCGATGCTGGCGTACGGCCCACCGGAGCGTGCCTCAGCGACGATACCGTCGGTCGCACCGGCTTCGGCGACGACGAGCAGCCGCAGCCAGTCGAGCCCCAGCGGGCGCAGGTACTCGGCCGCGCCATACGCGAAGCGCTCGCCCTGGATATAGTCGGAGCCGTAGCCCCGCAGCCGCGTAGAGCCGCCGAGGTCGTAGGTGTTTCGCCGATTGGTACCACCATTGTAGAGCCCGCCGGCGGCGATCAGGTTGAGGTTGTGGTGGTCACCGGGAAGCGCGAGCATTTCGCGATATTCGACGTCGATCTTCCGGTACGAAAAATCCGACAGCAGCAGATCTTCGGCCCATTCCATCCGTACGCCACCACTGCGGCCGGTATCGCTGTAGGTGTGGTCGCGGCGGTTGTCGTAGTCCGCGCCCAGCACCATCGCGATGCTGGTGCCGTCAGACTCGGGCGCGGCAATGCCCTCGTTGCGCCGTTCCTCGCGGAATAATCCCGCCTTGCCGACCCAGCCGCGCCGTGGACGCACGTCTCGAAAGTCGCGCGTCACCAGGAATTCGGCGCGGTCGATATCCTCGTCGAAGTTCGGCGCGTCGTTGACGCCCGGCACCTCGCGTTCCAGGCGTTCGATGCCGGCGGCAAACCCCCAGACGTCGTCGAACACGTGCGGGGCCTCGTAGGAGAGTCGCGCGCGGCGTTCTTTCTCGCGCAGGCGATCTTCCGGGTACCGGCCTGCCTGCACGAGCGCCGACAGGGTGTGATTCCGGCCCCAGAGGTTGTTGAGGCGCAGCGACAGTCCGGCGCTGCGGTCCAGGTCGGAGCTGACGTCAAGCCGTGGCACAGGCAGGATGTAGCGGCGCTCGCGCACATTGACCCGCAGCGCGACCCCGTCGTCGCGGTCCACGCGCTCGACGTCGACCTCACGGAAAAGGCCGAGGTCCTGGATCCCCTGTCGGCTGTCCTCGATGCGCTCGTCGTCTGCCGGATCGCCGACGCCCAGCGCCATCTCGCGCAGCATCGTCGGCTCGCGGGTGACGTTATTGCCGCTGAATTCAATGGCGACGATTTCGGGTGCCGCTACGGCCGGTGACAGCACACACGATGCGCCCAGCGCCGCAAAGGGTGCGGCAAGACGTCTGCGGCGGGTGGGCATCGCTGGTGAGGTTTCCGTGCGGAACAATCAAGGCAAGCTAGTGCCGGCGGTGAGCCCGGTCAAGGGCGTGGCCGACGTTATCCGCAGGCCGCGCGGCCGGTCACGATCAGCCGCCGGCCTCGATTCTAGCCTGCAGGCTGATGCCGGCGATTTCGTACCCACGGCGGAAATCGCGGATATGCTTGTGCATCCACTCGCGGGCGGCATGACCGTCGCGCGCCGCCAGCGCTTCGAGCAGTCGCGCCTGGGCTTCGTGGATGCGCCGGCGCGCCTGCGGAACGCGGTCGATCATGCGCCTGAGTGTCGGGCGCAGCAGGCGTGTCAGCGGGTCCTTGGCCATGCGCAGCGCGGTATTTCCGCAGGCCTCGCCGAGGCCACGGAAAAACTCGACCGTCGATTCCACGGCTGCATCTGCGGGGATCGACGCATCGGCGAGCACCGCATGGGTCGCGCGCAGCGCCTCGAGTTGCGCGTCGGTGCGTCGCACCGCGGCCAGCGCGGCCGCTTCGGGTTCGACCAGCCGCATTGCTTCCCAGACCTCGAGAAAGGTGACCTCGTGCAGCAGCAGCGCGTGGCTGAGCCCGCGCGCGACACGCTCCCCGGCCGGTCGGGCGACGCGCAGACGTTTGGCGCCGGGTGCGCGTTCAGCGAGTCCGCTGCTCTCGAGCAGGCGAAGCGCCTCGCGCACCGTCGAGCGGTTGACCTGGAACTGGCGCGCGAGTTCGAGTTCCGCCGGCAGGGGGTCGCCGGCCTTCAGTTCGCGGCTCAGGATGCGCGCCTCGATCGCGGCGTACACCTGGGCGTACGCGGGGGAGTGGCGCAGGGGCTGGAATGTCGTGGCCATGGGTGCGCGACTAGCATTGACGAATTGTCGGATTGTCCGACAAAATGCGCACTCGATCCAGCATCCCGATGGAGCCTGCGATGACCGGTCTCGATTTCGGCCTCGGTGAAGACCTCGACATGCTGCGCGACTCGGTGCGCGGGTTCGCCACCGAGCACATCGCGCCGCGCGCCGACGCGATCGACCGTGACAACGCGTTCCCGCGGGACCTGTGGCCGGCGCTCGGCGAGCTCGGGCTGCACGGGCTCACGGTAGAGGAAGCACGCGGCGGCGCCGGTCTCGGTTACCTCGCGCACGTGATCGCGATGGAGGAAATCAGCCGCGCATCGGCGTCGGTGGCGCTGTCGTACGGCGCGCACTCGAACCTGTGCGTGAACCAGCTGCGTCGCTGGGGCAATGACGCGCAGCTAGACCGCCACCTGCCGAAGCTGATCAGCGGCGAGCACCTCGGCGCGCTCGCGATGAGTGAGCCCGGCGCGGGCTCCGACGTCATGGGGATGCGCCTGCGGGCGCGCCGCGACGGTTCGGACTACGTGCTGGACGGCAACAAGATGTGGATCACGAACGGCCCCACTGCCGACGTGCTGATCGTCTATGCATCCACCGACCCGGAAGCGGGCAGTCGCGGCATCAGCGCGTTTATCATCGAACGCGGCATGGCCGGGTTCACCAGCGCCCAGAAGCTCGACAAGCTCGGTATGCGCGGCTCGGACACCTGCGAACTGGTCTTCGATGGCTGCCGGGTGCCGGCGGAGAACCTGCTCGGCGTGGAAGGCGACGGCGCGAAGATCCTCATGAGCGGTCTTGACTACGAGCGCATCGTGCTCGCCGGCGGCCCGCTCGGCATCATGCAGGCGTGCCTCGACGTCGTGTTGCCCTACGTGCACGAGCGCCGCCAGTTCGGCCGCGCGATCGGCACTTTCCAGCTGATGCAGGGCAAGATCGCCGACATGTACACGACGATGAACACCGCGCGCGCCTACACCTATGCGGTCGCGCGCGCCGCGGACCGGGGGATGACCACGCGCTTCGACGCCGCCGGGTGCATTCTTTACGCTGCGGAAAAGGCGACGTGGATGGCGCTGGAGGCGATCCAGGCGCTCGGCGGTAATGGCTACATCAACGACTATCCGACGGGGCGGCTGCTGCGCGACGCGAAGCTCTACGAGATCGGCGCCGGCACCAGCGAGATCCGGCGCATGCTGATCGGCCGCGAACTGTTCGACGCGACGGCCTGAACGGCCAGAGGGGAGGGCTGCCATGGCGGGACTGTATTTCGAGGAGTTCGAGGTCGGGCAGGTGTTCCGTCACGCGCTGCGGCGCACCGTCACCGAGACCGACAACGTGCTGTTCACGACGATGACGCACAATCCCGCGGCGCTGCATCTCGACGCCGAGTACATGAAGGCCAGCGAGTTCGGTGAGCGCATCGTCAACAGCTGCTTCACGCTCAGCGTGATGGTCGGCATCTCGATCTACGACACGACGCTCGGTACCACCGTCGCGAACCTGGGCTGGGACGAGGTGCGTTTTCCGAAGCCGCTGTTCCATGGCGACACGCTGCACGTCGAGTCCGAGGTCGTGTCGCTGCGCGAGAGTCGTTCGCGACCCGACAACGGGATCGTCGTGTTCGAACACCGCGCGTACAACCAACGCGACGAGTTGGTGGCCAGCTGCAAGCGCACGGCGTTGATGCACCGTCGGCCGGCCGGTCACTGAGCGGCATCGCGATGCACGTACTGCGCACCCGGCTGGATACCCGCGACGAGACGTTTCGCGCGAACGCCGAGCATCACCGCGCTGATGCCGAGGCGCTGCGAGAACTGGTTGCCAGGATCGCGCGCGGCGGCCCTGATCGCGCGCGGGAAAAGCACCTGTCACGCGGCAAGCTGCTGCCGCGCGACCGCATCGCCGGGCTGCTCGACCCCGGTGCCCCGTTCCTAGAGGTCGGCCAACTCGCCGCGTACGGTCTCTACGACGACGAGGTGCCGGCCGCCGGCGTCATCGCCGGCATCGGGCGCGTCGCCGGCACCGAGTGCATGGTGGTGGCCAACGACGCGACGGTGAAGGGTGGAAGTTACTATCCGCTGACGGTCAAGAAGCACCTGCGCGCGCAGGAAATCGCACTCGAGAACCACCTGCCGTGCATCTACCTCGTCGACTCCGGTGGCGCCTACCTGCCTCTTCAGGATGACGTGTTCCCCGACCGTGATCACTTCGGCCGCATCTTCTACAACCAGTCACGGATGTCGGCGGCGAATATTCCGCAGATCGCGGTGGTGATGGGTTCGTGCACCGCCGGCGGCGCCTATGTGCCGGCCATGTGCGACCAGACCATCATCGTGCGCGAACAGGGCACGATCTTTCTCGGCGGCCCGCCACTGGTGAAGGCCGCGACCGGCGAGGAGGTCGACGCCGAGAGCCTCGGTGGCGGTGACGTGCACGCGCGCGAATCCGGCGTCGCCGACCATCTCGCCGAGGACGACGGCCACGCGCTGGCGATCGCGCGGCGACTGGTGGCCCGGCTGAACCGCCCGCGGCCGCAATGGCTCGAACAGGCGCTGCCGGTCGAGCCGCTGTACCCGGCCGACGAACTCTACGGCGTGCTGCCACGCGACACGCGCCAGCCATGGGACGTGCGCGAAGTGATCGCGCGCCTCGTCGACGGTTCGGAACTGGACGAATTCAAGCCGCTATACGGTGACACGCTGGTCTGCGGCTTTGCGCGACTGTTCGGGTATCCGGTGGCGATCCTTGCGAACAACGGCATCCTGTTTTCGGAGTCGGCGCTGAAGGGCGCGCACTTCATCGAGCTTGCGAACCGTCGGGGCATTCCGCTGGTGTTTCTGCAGAACATCACAGGTTTCATGGTCGGACGCCGCTATGAAAACGCCGGTATCGCCAAGGACGGTGCGAAGCTCGTGACCGCGGTGGCCGGCGCGCGGGTGCCGAAGTTCACGGTACTGATCGGCGGCTCGTTCGGCGCGGGCAACTACGGCATGTGCGGGCGCGCCTACCAGCCACGCTTCCTGTGGATGTGGCCCAATGCGCGGATTTCGGTCATGGGCGGTGAGCAGGCCGCGAGCGTGCTCGCGCTGGTGCGCCGCGAGGCGCTCACCGCGCGCGGGGAATCGTGGTCCGAGCGCGAGGAGCGCGAGTTCCGGGACGCGATACGCGCGCAGTACGAACACCAGGGCCACCCGTACTACGCGAGCGCGAGGCTCTGGGATGACGGCGTCATCGATCCGGTGCAGACGCGGCGCACGCTGGCGCTGGCGCTGGCCGCGGCCGCCCGCGCGCCGCTGCCCGACGAGACGCCGTTCGGCGTCTTCAGGATGTGACGGCGATGCTCGAGAGCGTACTCATCGCCAACCGGGGAGAAATCGCATGCCGCGTCATCGCGACGGCGCGCCGACTCGGCATGCGCACCATCGCGGTGTACTCCGACGCCGACCGCGATGCCCTTCACGTGCGCCTGGCCGACGAGGCGGTTCGCATCGGCGGCGTCGCACCGTCGGACAGTTACCTGCGCATCGACCGGCTGCTCGACGCCGCGCGTCGCACCGCGGCCGCCGCGGTGCACCCGGGCTACGGTTTTCTCGCCGAGAACGCGGGGTTTGCACGCGCCTGTGACGACGCCGGGCTCGTGTTCGTCGGCCCGCCTGCTGTCGCCATCGACGCGATGGGTGACAAGGCGCGTGCGAAGGCGCTGATGGCCGACGCCGGGGTGCCGATCCTGCCCGGCTACCATGCCGCGGAGCAGGCCGACGACGCGCTGGTCAGCGCCGCCGCTGAGGTCGGGTTCCCTCTGCTGATCAAGCCTTCGGCCGGTGGCGGCGGCAAGGGCATGCGCGTGGTGCGCGAAGCCGGTGAGCTCGTCGACGCGCTCGTCACGGCGCGACGCGAGGCCCGCGCCGCCTTCGGTGATGACACGCTGCTGCTCGAGCGCTATCTGGACGGACCGCGCCACGTCGAGGTGCAGGTGTTCGCCGATGCGCACGGCGGCGTCGTCCACCTGTTCGAACGTGACTGCTCGGTGCAGCGTCGTCACCAGAAGGTCGTCGAGGAGGCGCCGGCGCCGGGGCTCGATCCGTCGCTGCGCGCGCGGATGGGCGAGGCCGCCGTGGCCGCGGCCCGGGCGATCGGCTATCGCGGTGCCGGCACCGTGGAATTCCTGCTCGAGGGCGACGAGTTCTGGTTCATGGAAATGAACACGCGGCTGCAGGTCGAGCACCCCGTCACCGAGCTCGTCACCGGGCTGGACCTCGTCGAATGGCAGCTGCGCGTCGCCGCGGGTGAGGCGCTGCCGCGTGGGCAGTCCGCGCTGTCGCTGGCTGGACACGCGATCGAGGTCCGCCTGTGCGCCGAGGACCCCGCGCGCGAGTTCCTGCCGGCGACCGGCCGGCTCGCGCACCTTAAATTTCCGACGGGTGCCGGCGTACGCGTCGATACCGGTTTTGAAGCGGGCGATACCGTATCCAGCCACTACGATTCGCTGCTCGCCAAGCTGATCGCGCACGGTGCCGACCGCGAGCAGGCGCTGGCACGGCTGCAGCGGGCGCTGGCTTCACTGCAGGTGGTGGGCGTGACGACCAACGCCGCGCTGCTGTCGCGTGTCATCGCCCACGAACAGTTCCGCGCCGGTGGTGTGGATACCCGATTCCTGGACCGCTACCCGGAACTGCTGGTACCGCCGGCCGACCCCCCGAACACGGTCGTGCTGCTGTCGGCGCTCGCGCTGTACGCAGCGGCCCGAGAAGAGGCGCGCACGCAGGCGAGAGCCATCGGCGATGCCCTCTCGCCGTGGGCGGTGTGCGACGCGTGGCGGCTCAACAAGCCCGGTCGCGAGCGCCTGGAACTCGAGCACGATGCCCGCCACTGGACCGTGACGCTCGAGCAGGCCGACGATGGTGGCGTACACATCGGGCTCGACGAGGTGCCGGCCGGGCACGCCGCACAGCCGGTTGCCGAGCGTACGACCGGGGCGGGCACACGACACTACGCCCGATTCGATGATGATCCACAGGTCCGGACGACGGTGACCCTCGACGGACACCGCAGGTCGCTGGCCTGCCACGTTACGGGCGACAGTGTCACCGTCTGGCACGAAGGCGAGGCGTGGAGTCTCGCGCGCCGGCCCATGAGTCGTGAACCCGAGGATGTCGATGCGCAGGGGTCGCTGAGTTCTCCGTTGCCCGGGCAGGTCATTGCCGTGCACGTCGCGGAAGGGGACAGTGTCAGCCGCGGGCAGGTGCTGATGGTCGTAGAGGCGATGAAGATGGAGCACGGAATACGTGCACCCGACGATGGCACCGTCGTGCGTGTGCACTACCGCACCGGGGACTCCGTGGCTGAAGGAGAGCCGCTGCTGGTCATCGAGTAGCGGTTGACAGTTCATCCACTGCCCCCACGATGACGTGGAATGAGGCCGCTGCACGGAGTGTGCGCATGAAGTTCGGAAACCTCTGCCACGGCCTTGTGTTCGTGGCGCTTTCAATCAGCATCAGCGCGCAATCGTCGCTCGCATGTGATGCACCCGAAGAGCAGACGGCTGCGACCCGCGAGGCGGTCATGGCGTTTCTTGATGCGTTTCGATCCGGTGATCAGGACGCCGTGGCCGCGACGCTTGCCGACGATTTCCTGCTCGACCAGGCCGAGGGGCTGCCGTACGGCGGGCGATACGAAGGCGCGGACGGCTGGCACGACTTCGTCGCGCAGTTTCTTGCGGCCTGGGAAGACATGAACATCGACGTGCGGCGCATCGACGCATGCGGTGACACGCTCTACATGCAGGTCGACTTCATCGCCACATCGACCGTGACAGGCACCACGCTCGGCATGCCGTTACTCGAGGTCTATCGCGTGCGTGACGGGCGCATCGCCGCTCTGCGTCCGTATTACCACGACGTGCACGAGGTGCGCCGGGTCGCGG
>PWYM01000074.1 GCA_003567855.1 Gammaproteobacteria bacterium
CCGGCCACTTCTACACGACCACCAAGAACCGCCGCCTGCATCCGGAGAAGATGGAGGTGAAGAAGTACGACCCGCGCGTGCGCAAGCACGTCACGTACAAGGAAGCCAAGATCAAGTGATCTCCGGCCCCGGGCTGCGTTGAGGCTTCATAAAAAAACCCGCCTTCGAGGCGGGTTTTTTCGTTCCGGAGCCGGGCGAACGCCCGGGCCTACCCGGGCTGCTGCGCCCCTGCCGGGCCCGCGTCAGGCCGGTACCGCGCCCGGCGCGAGGCGGTAGCCGCGCACCCGCGCGGCGAAGTCCTGCAGCGCGCGGATGCCGGAATTCTCGGCGTCGTGCAGCCAGTCGGCGAACTGCTGCAGCAGCGCGTCGTTGTTCTGAGCGGCACCGTTCCACAGTGCGCGCAGCCGCTCGCGGTACTCGACCACCGACGCGAGCTGCGGACGACGGGCGAGCAGCGTATCCAGCTGCTGGCGCGCCTCGCTGTCGAGCATTTCCGGCTGGCGGATCAGCAGCCCGCGGGCGCGGGCCAGCAGCCGGTCGCGACTGGCGCGCAGCTCCATTTTGAACACCGGCAGCGTCACGTGGCGGGTGTAGTCGCGCAGCACGTGCATGCGGTTGATGATCACCGCGCGCAGCGTCTCGAGGCAGACCCCGCCCTGGCGAGCCGCCTGCGGCTCGACGACCGGTCGCGGCGCGACGCGGCGCACCCGGCAGAGGCCGAACAGCGAGAACAGCCGGATGTAGAACCAGCCGATATCGAACTCCCACGGGCGCAGCGAGAAGCGCGCCGAGCTCGGGAACGCGTGGTGGTTGTTGTGCAGCTCCTCGCCGCCGATCAGCACGCCCCACGGCGTGAGGTTCGTCGATGCGTCGTCGGTTTCGAAGTTGCGGTAGCCGACAGCGTGGCCGAGGCCGTTGATCACGCCGGCGGCCATGACCGGCATCGCCGACATCTGCACCGCGATGATGATGATGCCGGGGGCGCCGAACAGCAGCAGGTCGATGACGACCATCGCGGCGATGCCGGCCCACGGGAAGCGCGTGTAGACGTTGCGCTCAAGCCAGTCGTCGGGGGCGCCGCGGCCGTATTTTTCGAGCGTGGCCGGCTTCTGCGTCTCGACGCGGTAGAGTTCCGCGCCCTCGGCGAGCACGCGCTTGAGGCCGAAGACCCGAGGGCTGTGCGGGTCGCCCTCGCGCTCGCAGAACGCGTGATGCTTGCGATGCACGGCGACCCATTCACGGGTGAGCATGCCGCTGGTCATCCAGATCCACAACCGGAAGAAGTGGCGCAGCACCGGGTGCAGGTCGATGCTGCGGTGGGCCTGGTCACGGTGCAGGTACAGCGTGACCGCCATCATGGTCAGCTGTACCATTCCGAAGGCCACGAGCACGTAGCCCCAGAAGCTGAGATCGAGCAGGCCGTAGAGGTAGTCAGCGGGCATCAGGTCATCCTGTAGTTCGAGTTCTGACGGGGCATTATCCATGAGCGGCCGCAACGGCGACAGTTGCGGTTTGACGAAACCGGCCGCCGCCTCCGGCGGGCCACGGGCCTACGATGCCGGAACTGCCAGAGGTCGAGACCACCCGCCGGGGCATTTCGCCGCACGTGAGCGGCCGGCGCATCACATCGGTCACGGTGCGCGAGCCGAGGCTGCGGTGGACCGTACCGGAGGATTTCGCGCGGCAGGTGGCCGGCACGCGGATCACGTCGGTCGAGCGGCGGGCCAAGTACCTGCTGTTGCGCGGCGGCGCCGGCACGCTGATGCTGCACCTGGGCATGTCGGGCAGCCTGCGCGTCGTGCCTTCCGGCACCCCGCCTGCCGCCCACGACCACGTGGACTTCCGTTTCGACTCCGGCCGGGTGCTTCGGTTCAACGACCCCCGGCGTTTCGGCTCCATGCACTGGCTCACGGTCGATCCCGAATCGCACCCGCTGCTCGCCCCGCTCGGGCCCGAGCCGCTGTCGGCGGACTTCGACGGCGGGTACCTGTATCGCGCCTCACGCGGCCACCGGGTCGCGGTCAAGGTGTTCGTCATGAACGCGCGGGTGGTCGTCGGCGTCGGCAACATCTACGCGTCGGAAGCGCTGCACCGTGCGGGCATCCACCCGCGACGCCCGGCGCGGCGCATTGCGCTCGCCCGCTACGAGGCGCTCGCCGCCGCGATCCGCGAGGTGCTGCTGGCCGCGATCGCCGCCGGTGGCACCACGCTTCGGGATTTCACCGACAGCGACGGGCGGCCGGGCTATTTCCGCCAGCACCTGACCGTCTACGGGCGCGCCGGCGAGCCGTGCGGCGGCTGCGGCACACCGCTGGGCCACGAGGTCATCGGCCAGCGGGCGACGTATTTCTGCCGCCACTGCCAGCGTTAGCGGGCGCCGGCAGCGCGCCGTCAGTAAACCTGCGCGTCGCCGCTCTCGTTGCGCGGGTCCGACGCCGCGCTGACGCGGTTGCCGTTGTATTCCCACATCACGAGCTGCAGGTTGCCGAAGTCGCGGCCGGACTCGGCGAGTTCGTGCCCCTTCGCCTCGAGCGCCGTGGCGATTTCCTCGCTGAAGGCGCCCCGCTCGTGCGAGACGCGGTCGGGCAGGTACTGGTGGTGGTAGCGGCGCATCGCGACGATCTCGTCGGCGTCACGCCCGTCGAGGAACGCGAGCGTCCCCAGCAGCACCATCGTGATGATGCGGCTGCCGCCGGGTGTGCCGAGGATCGCGACCCCTCGTGGGCTTTCGACGAAGGTCGGCGTCATTGACGACAGCATCCGCTTGCCGGGTGCGATCGCGTTGGCCTCGGCGGTGACCAGGTCGAAACCGTCGGGGACACCCGGCTTGGTCGAGAAGTCGTCCATCTCGTTGTTCAGCATCACGCCGGTGCCCGGCGCCATCACGCCGGCGCCGTACCAGAAGTTCAGCGTCTGCGTGGTCGCCACCCGGTTGCCGTCGGCGTCGATGACCGAATAGTGGGTGGTCTGGGGGCTCTCGTCGCCGGCGGCGATGCCCGGCAGCAGGTCGCTCGGCATCGCCCGGTCGCGGCGTATCGCGGCGCGCAGGCCGGCAGCGTAGAGCGGGTGCGTGAGCCGCGCGTGGGGGATGTCGGTGAAGTCCGGGTCGCCGAGGTAGAGCGCGCGGTCACGGTAGCCGCGGCGCATCGCCTCGATGACCAGGTGATGGCGCTCGGGCTCGGAAAGCGCGTCGAGGTCGAAGCCGTCGAGGATATTCAGCACGATCGACAGCACCACGCCGCCCGACGACGGCAGTGAGGCTGCGACGATGCGGGCATCGCCGTACTCGATCACGTCGGGCGCGCGCTCGATCACCCGGTATTCGGCGAAGTCCTCGAGCGACCAGATGCCGCCCTTCGCACGCACGCCCTCGACCAGCGTCTCTGCGAGCGGGCCGCGGTAGAAGCCGTCGTGCCCGTCGCGCGCGAGCGTGCGCAGCGTCTGTGCGAGATCGGTCTGACGGATCAGGTCACCCGGCTCGGGCATCCGGCCCTCGGGGAAAAACACCGCGCTGACCGCGTCGGACTCGCGCATCAGGTCTTCCTTGAACCGCAGCCCGAGGATCATCCGTTCATAGGCCTCGAAGCCGTCCTCGGCGTGCCGGATCGCCGGTGCGAGCACGTCGGCGAGCGGCAGGCGGCCGTAGCGTTCGGAGATATGCACGAGCGCCGCCGGCAGCCCGGGGATGCCGGCAGCGAGCGCGCCGTCCTGCGACAGCCGGGGGATGGGCTGGCCGTCGTCGTCGAGGTACATGTCGCGCGTGGCCTCGCCGGGCGCGGTCTCGCGCGCGTCGACCATGACCTGGTGGCCGTCCTCGGCGCGGTGCAGCAGGAAGAAGCCGCCGCCGCCGATCCCGGACCCGAACGGCTCGACGACCGCGAGCGCGGCACTCACGGCGACCGCGGCGTCGAAGGCGTTGCCGCCGGCCTCGAGCACCTCCTGCCCGGCGCGCGTGGCCAGGGGGTGCGGACTCGCGATCGCCGCCTGGCCCGGACGCGCATCGCCACGATCCGGCGATACGGCGCCGGAGCACGCGGCCACCGCGAACAGCAGCGCGGCGACGCCGAGGCGCCACGCACCGCCGAACCGTGGTGTGCGCCGCCACACGGGCGTAGGGGCCACGGTGTCAGTCCCGCCCGCAGCGGGCGAGCAGCTCGCTTTCGACGCGCGGATGCACGAAGCCGCTGACGTCGCCGCCGAGGCTTGCAATCTCGCGCACGAGGCTCGAGGAGATGTAGCTGTAACGCTCGTTGGGCGTAAGGAATACGGTTTCGACGTGGTCATTCAGATGGCGGTTCATGTTGGAGAGCTGGAATTCGAATTCGAAGTCGGACACCGCGCGCAGGCCGCGCACGATCACCTTCAGGTCGTGCTCGCGTGCGACGTTGACGGTCAGCCCGCTGTAGCCGGTGACCTCGATATTCGGCAGGTCAGCGGTGACCTCGCGCACCAGCGTGACGCGCTCCATCAGGCTGAACATCGGCTTCTTGCCGGGACTTGCCGCGACCGCGACGACGACCCGGTCGAACAGCGACGAGGCGCGCCTGATCAGGTCGTGATGACCGTTCGTGACCGGGTCGAAGGTGCCCGGATAAAGTGCCGACACGCTCATTTGCACTCCCTGTTCGCGCTCATCCGCCGCGAATACAGCGCCGGCGCGTCGATGGCCGTCCGATACGGCAGCGCCAGATTGTGCGGCATTCAGGCGGACGTTTCATCCGGCCCGGGTGCCAGCAACGCGTGGCGTACGTCGCCGGCGCGGCGCTCGCGCAGCACCCGCCAGCCCGCCGGCACGGCCCATTCGCCCACAGCGGGCGTCTCCACGTGCACCCGCGCATCGCCCGTCAGCAGGCCGCCGGCGCGCAGCAGTTCGAGCGCCTCGGTCAGCAGATCGGGCCGGTCGAACGGCGGGTCGAGGAACACGATGTCGAATGCATCCCGGGTGACGCGCAGCCACCCGGGCGCATCGGCGTGCACGACCTGCGCGTGGGTCGCACCGAGCAGCCGCGACGTCTCGCGCAGTGTCGCAGCCAGGCGGGCATCGCGCTCGACGAGTACCGCCGAGGCGGCGCCGCGCGACAGCGCCTCGAACGCGAGCACGCCACTGCCGGCGTAGAGGTCGAGTACGCGCGCACCGGCGATGACCGGTGCCAGCCAGTTGAACAGCGTCTCGCGGACGCGGTCGGGCGTGGGCCGCAGGCCGGGGGCGTCGGCGACGGGGATGCGCCGGCTGCGCCAGTCGCCGGCAATGATGCGCACGCCGCGGCTGCGGCGCGCGCGGTTAGCGACCGGACGACGGCGGGCGGGCATGGCCCATTGTCCCACAGCGCGATACGGCGCTGCGTATAATCGCCGCGTCACCCAGCACCCGTGTCCCCCGCGCCGCTTCGCGCGGGTCCGAGGTATCGATGTTCGGCAGCAAACGCGCAAAACCCGAAGGCGAACGCCGCGGGTTCTTCGGACGCCTGCGCGAGCGGCTCAACCGTGGCGACTCGTGGCTCACGAAGGACGTGCGCGAGCTGCTGCCCGGCGGCCGCATCGACGAGGCGACGATCGAAGAGCTCGAAACGCGGCTGCTGATGGCCGACGTCGGCGTGGACACCACGGAGAAGGTGCTCGAAGGGCTCGGCGCGCGCGTGCGGCGCAAGGAACTCGCTGACCTCGGGGCGCTGCACGGGGCGCTCGAGGCCCGCCTCGTCGAGCTGCTCGCCCCGGTCGAACAGCCGCTGGTCGTGCCGTCGGCCCCACGCCCGTGGATTGTGCTCGTCGTCGGCGTCAACGGCGCCGGCAAGACGACGACCATCGGCAAGCTCGCCCACCGGCTGAAGGGTGACGGACTCAAGGTGATGCTCGCCGCCGGCGACACCTTCCGCGCCGCCGCGGTCGAACAGCTGCGCGTGTGGGGCGAACGCAATGACGTTCCGGTCGTCGCCCAGGGCACCGGCGCCGACCCGGCCGCAGTGATCCACGACGCACTCGCCGCGGCCAGGGCGCGCGGTGCGGACGTGCTGATCGCCGATACCGCCGGGCGGCTGCAGAGCCAGGTCGACCTGATGAACGAACTGGCGAAGATCCGCCGCGTGATCGCGCGCTTCGACGCGGACGCCCCGCACGAGACGCTGCTGGTGCTCGATGCGAGCCAGGGCCAGAACGCGCTCGCGCAGGCGCGCGCGTTCAACGCCGCGGTCGACCTCACCGGCATCGTGATCACCAAGCTCGACGGCACCGCGAAGGGCGGCATGGTGCTCGCGATCGCCGACCAGCTCGGCGTGCCGATCCGCTTCATCGGCATCGGCGAGAACCTCGAGGACATGCAGCCCTTCGACGCCCGCGAGTTCGCGCGCGCGCTGCTCGGCGACCCGCCGCAGCAGGGGGGCTGAGCGCATGCGAAGGCCACGCACGGGGGCCGGTCGCCGATGATCCGCTGCGAGCAGGCGGCCAAGCGGTTCCCGGGTGGTGGCGAGGCGCTCGCCGGCATCGACCTGCAGATCGACGCCGGCGAGTTCGTGTTCCTCACCGGGCCCTCGGGCGCCGGCAAGAGCACGCTGCTCAAGCTCGTCGCGCTGATCGAGCGCCCGTCGCGCGGGCAGGTCATCATCAACGGGCAGAACACGCGGCGCATCGGGCGCCGGCGCATTCCGCAGTTCCGGCAGGGCCTCGGCATGGTCTTCCAGGACCACAAGCTGCTCGCCGACCGCCCGGTCTTCGACAACGTCGCGCTGCCGCTCGTGATCCGCGGCGTCGGCCATCGCGAGGTCGGCCGCCGGGTGCGCGCCGCGCTCGACCTGGTCGGGCTCGCCGGGCGTGAACGCCAGGCACCGCTGACACTGTCGAGCGGTGAGCAGCAGCGGGTCGGCATCGCGCGCGCGGTGGTCGGCAAACCGCCGCTGCTGATCGCCGACGAGCCCACCGGCAACCTCGACCCGGAGCTGTCGCTGGAGATCATGGAGCTCTTCGGCCGCTTCAACGAGCTTGGCGTGACGCTGCTGATCGCGTCGCATGACGTCGACCTGATCACGCGGCTGGGACACCGCCGCGTGATGCTCGAAGCCGGGCGCATCGTCGGCGACAACGGGGGGGCCGGATGAGCCGCCGGGCACGCGGGCCGGGGCCGCTGCGGCGGCTGCAGGCATGGGGGCGCAGCCACGCGCAGCAGTGCGTCGCGGCCCTGGGCCGGATGGCCGGCCAGCCGCTCGGGTCGGCGCTCACGGTCGCGGTGCTTGCGATCGCGCTGGCGCTGCCGGCCGGGTTGCAGCTGCTCGTAACCAACGCCCGCGACCTCAGCGGCGGCTGGCAGTCGGCGCTCGATTTCAGCGTCTACCTGGCGCCTGAGACGCCGCTCGCCGACGCCGAGGCGCTGACCGAAGCACTGCGCACCGACCCGCGCTTCGACGACGTGACGCTGGTCCCCGCCGATGCGGCGCTCGAGGAGTTCCGGTCGCTGTCGGGGTTCGGCGAGGCGCTCGAGGTGCTCGAGGACAACCCGCTGCCGCACGCGCTGGTCGTACGCCCGGCCGCGGGCCTCGACGCGGTGGCGATCGAGACGCTCGCCGACGAGCTCGCCGCGCGCGACGGCGTCGAACGCGTGCAGCTCGACACCGCGTGGGTGCAGCGTTTCCAGGCGATCCTCGATATCGTGCGGCGCCTCACCGCGCTGGTGTCGGCGCTGCTCGCGGTCGCGGTGATCGTGATCATCGGCAACACGATCCGGCTGGATATCCAGCACCGGCGCGGCGAGATCGAGGTCATGAAGCTGATCGGCGGGTCCGACGCGTTCATCCGCCGCCCGTTCCTGTACGGCGGGCTGTGGTACGGGCTTGCCGGCGGTTTCGTGTCGCTGGCGCTGATCCTCGTCGCGCTGGCCGCGCTCGGACCGCCGGTCTCGCGGCTCGCCGGGCTCTACGGCGCCGACTACACGCTCGCCGGGCCCGGGGCCGCGGGGGCGGCGATCCTCGTCGGCGGCGGCGCGGTGCTCGGCTGGGCGGGCGCCTGGGTCGCCACCGCGCGCCACCTGCGGGCCATCGAACCGGCCTGAACTCGAGCGGCGTTTAGCACTCTAACTCGCCGAGTGCTAAAATACGGCAGGATAAGCAAAGCGGGAATGACGACCATGACAACAGCGCTGACACCGCGCTCCACGGAGCTGATGCTGGCCGGCCCGGTCGGCAGCCTGGAACACTACATCCAGGCGGTGAACACCGTGCCCGTGCTCGAGGCCGACGCCGAGCAGGCGCTCGCGCGCCGCTACCAAGGCGAACAGGACCTCGATGCGGCCCGGCAGCTGGTGCTGTCACACCTGCGTTTCGTCGTGCATATCGCCCGTGGCTACCAGGGTTACGGGCTCGCGCTGGCCGACCTGATCCAGGAAGGCAACGTCGGCCTGATGAAGGCCGTCAAGCGCTTCGACCCGGCGGTCGGCGTGCGCCTGGTGTCGTTCGCGGTGCACTGGATCCGCGCTGAAATCCACGAGTTCGTGCTGCGCAACTGGCGGCTGGTGAAGGTTGCGACCACCAAGGCCCAGCGCAAGCTTTTCTTCAACCTGCGCAGCATGAAGAAAAACCTCAGCTGGCTGTCGCAGGAGGAAACCGAACAGGTCGCCCGCGACCTCGGCGTGCGCGCCGAAGAAGTCACCGAGATGGAACGGCGCATGTCCGCGCGCGACATGTCGTTCGACCCGACGCCCGACGCCGACGACGAGGATGGCGGGCACTTCACCCCTGCCGCCTACCTGCCGAGTCCCGACGCCGATCCCGCACAGCAAGTCGAGGCCGAGGACTGGGAAGCGGTGACCGGCTCACGGCTGCAGCACGCGCTCGCCACGCTCGACGAGCGCAGCCGCGACATCCTCGCGCGCCGCTGGCTCGCCGACGCCAAGGCCACGCTGCAGGACCTGGCCGACGAATACGGCGTGTCCGCCGAGCGCATCCGCCAGATCGAGTCCGGCGCCATCGCGAAGCTGCGCCACGCGATGGCCTGAACCGGCGACGGCGGGCAAGCGCCCGCCGCCCGATGCCGGGGCGGTCAGCCCGGGCCATCAACCCCGGGCGATCAGCCCTCCCGGATCGGCACCAGGGTCAGCTCCACGCGCCTGTTCAGCGCCCGACCCTCGTTGGTGTCGTTGGACGCAACCGGTCGGTCCGGCCCCATGCCCACCGTCATGATCCGCTGCGAATTCACGCGCTGCGCGCTCAGGTAGCTCGCGACCGACTCCGCGCGCCGTTGCGACAGCGTCATGTTGAAGTCACGCGGCCCGGTAATGTCGGTGTGACCGGCCGACTCGATGATGGTCTTGTCGAACTCGTTGACGACCAGTGCGACCGAGTTCAGCACCTCGAAGAACTCGGGCTTCAGCGCCGAGCTGTTGGTGTCGAAGGTCACGTTGCCGGGCATGTTCAGGATGATGTAGTCACCGTCACGGGTGACGCTCACGCCGGTGCCGGCGAGCTGCTCGCGCAACCTCTCCTCCTGGCGGTCCTGGTAGGCACCGACCGCGCCACCGGCGAGCGCCCCCACGCCGGCGCCGATCAGCGCGCGCTGGCGGCGCTCGACGGCGTCGCTGCCCGAGACCAGCCCGACCACTGCACCGACACCGGCGCCGATGCCGGCACCGATCGCCGCGCGGCTGGTGCGCTGCTCACCGGTGTACGGGTCGACGGTCTGGCAGCCGGCGGCGAACACCGCCGCTGCGGCGGCCACAGCCAGCAGGCTGCGATTGCGGCGTCGAGTCATCTTGCATTCTCCTTGCGTTGGGCACGCCCGGTCGGGCGGCCTGATGCACCGAATTGTAGCGATGTTATCGCGCGCGAAGCGTGAACCGCGGCTGAATGTGGCACGCTTGCAGCGTCGCGCCACGCAAAGTAGCGTCGCCCGAGGGCGACAGTGGAGAAACCACCGTGAAGACGCCGGACGAGTGGTTCGCCGAATACGGCGAAAGTCATCAGCACCCCGTCAACAAGACGCTGCACTGGGTCTGCGTACCGCTGATCGTGCTGAGCCTGGTCGGGCTGATGTGGTCGCTGCCGGTACCGGAGGCGTTCCGCGAAATCTCGCCGGCGCTGAACTGGGGCACGACGTTCCTGATGGCCGCCACCGTCTACTACTTCATCCTGTCGTTCAGCCTAGCGATCGGCATGCTGCCGTTCGTCGTGCTGGTCGCGGTCGCGGTCGGCTGGCTCGACACGCTCGAGGCGCCACTGTGGGCGACCTCGCTCGCGATCTTCGTGACCGCGTGGGCCGGGCAGTTCGCCGGGCACGCGTGGGAGGGCAAGAAACCTTCATTCTTCAAGGACATGCAGTTCCTGATGATCGGGCCCGTGTGGCTGCTCGGGTTCATCTACCGGCGGCTCAACATTCCTTATTGATGCACTGCGGTATACAATTACCGGTCGCGCGGAGCCGGTCTTGGCCTGCGTGCCGACACTCACGCACAGGAGGCTATCGTGGCCACACCCGAACCGGTCAGCAGTAACCGCGGCAAGCCCGCATCCGTCGAACTCGACCCGATGGATCTCTACGACGTCCGCGGCGAGCTCACCGAAGACGAATGCATGGTGCAGGACTCGGTCGCGCGCTTCGTCGACGACCAGGTGCTGCCGATCATCCGCGAGGCCTTCGAGGAACACCGCTTCCCGACCGAGCTCGTATCCGGCATGGCGGAACTCGGGCTGCTCGGCTGCTACCTCGACGGCTACGACTGCGCCGGGCTGAACTCGGTCTCCTACGGCCTGATCTGCCAGGAAATCGAGCGCGGTGACTCGGGGCTGCGCAGCTTCATGTCGGTGCAGACCAGCCTCGTGATGTGGCCGATCTACACCTACGGCTCGGAAGAGCAGAAGCAGAAGTGGCTCCCGGCAATGGCCAGGGGCGAGGCCATCGGCTGCTTCGGCCTCACCGAATCCCAGGGCGGGTCCGACCCGTCGAACATGAAGACCTACGCCAAGCGTGACGGCAAGGACTGGATCCTCAACGGCTCGAAGATGTGGATCAGCAACGGCACGATCGCCGACTGCGCCGTCGTCTGGGCCAAGACCGACGAGGGCATCAAGGGCTTTCTCGTCGAGAAGGGCATGAAGGGCTTCGAGGCGCCGGAAATCGAGCGCAAGTTCAGCCTGCGTGCATCGGTGACCTCGGCGCTGTTCTTCGACAACGTGCGCATCCCCGAAGAAAACGTGCTGCCCGGCGTGTCGAGCATGCGCGGTCCGCTCTCATGCCTGACCCAGGCGCGCTACGGCATCACCTGGGGCGCGATCGGCGCGGCACAGGCCTGCCTGAGCGAGATCATCGAGTACACCGGTGAACGCATACTGTTCGGCCGCCCGCTGTCGCACACGCAGTCGGCGCAGATCCGCATGGCCGACATGTCACGGCGCATCACGCTGGCACAGCTGCTGAGCCTGCGGCTGGGGCGCATCAAGGACGCCGGCCGGCTAAACCCGACCCAGGTGTCGCTCGCGAAGTGGAACAACGTGCGCATGGCTCTCGACATCGCGCGCGACTGCCGTGACCTGCTCGGCGGCAGCGGCATCAGCGCCGAGTACAACGCGATCCGCCACATGCTGAACCTCGAGAGCGTGATCACCTACGAGGGCACCGAGGCGGTGCACCAGCTCATCATCGGCAAGGAGCTGACGGGCCAGTCCGCGTTCTGAGGCCCGCTCCGCCGGTTAGCCGCGTGCGCCACCGCCGGCGCGATCGCGGCACGCGACGCCCGGTGCCGGTGACGGCCCCGGGCGTCGTCGTCTGCGCATCCCGTATCGGTGCAAGCCATTGTCCGTGAACGCCCCATACTCGCATCGTGCGGTCTGGCGCATCGCCGCGCCGCTGATCCTGTCGAACGTCACCGTGCCGCTGCTCGGCATGGTCGACACCGCGGTCGTCGGCCACATGGACCGCCCCGCCTACCTCGCCGCGGTCGCCGTCGGTGCGATGGTCTTCGGCTTCCTGTTCACCGGCTTCAATTTCCTGCGCATGGGCACGACCGGCCTTGCCGCGCAGCGACATGGCGCCGACGACGGCGACGGACTGCGCGCGCTGCTGGTGCAGTCACTGCTCGTCGTCGTCGCGATCAGCGCGGTACTGATCGCGCTGCAGGTGCCGATCGCGCGGCTCGCGCTGCGGCTGCTGACCCCGGACCCGGAAGTCGCGGCGCTCGCCGCCGACTACTTCCACGTGCGGATCTGGGCCGCACCGGCGGTGCTCGCGAACTTCGCGCTCGTCGGCTGGTTCATCGGGCTCGGCAACGGGCGCATTCCGCTTGCGATCATGCTGACGGTCAACGTCATCAACATCGCGCTCGATCTCTTGTTCGTGCTGGTGTTCGGCTGGGGCGTTATGGGGGTCGCGGCGGCGTCGGTGATCGCCGAGTTCAGCGGGCTCGCGATGGGCCTGTGGCTGGTCGCGCGCATGTTGCGCGGGTGGCCCGGGCGGCTGCGCCGCGAACGCGTCGTCGAGGCCGCGAGCCTGCGACGCCTGCTGTCGGTCAACAGCGCGCTGTTCGTACGCACGCTGTCGCTGATGTTCGCGTTCGGGTTCCTGACTGCGCAGGGCGCGCGGCTCGGCAGCACGGTGCTGGCCGCCAACGCGGTGCTGCTGCAGTTCGTCTTCCTGCTTTCCTATGCGCTCGACGGTTTCGCCAACGCCGCCGAGGCGCTGGTCGGGCGCGCGCTGGGGCGGCGCGACCTCGACGGCTTCCGGCTCGCGCTGCGGCGCTCGATGCAGTGGACGGTCGGCGCGGCGCTCGTGTTCTCGCTCGCGTTCGCGCTGGGCGGGATACCGCTGATCCACCTGCTCACCGGCATCGACGAGGTGCGCGAGATCGCGCGCGCCCACCTTCCGTGGATGGTGATCGCGCCGCTGATCTGCCTGTGGCCGTTTCTATACGACGGCGTATTCGTCGGTGCGACCCGTGCGCGCGAGATGCGTGACACGATGCTGGTGGCGACCTTCCTCGTCTACGTGCCGGCGTGGTATGCGCTGCAGGGCTTCGGCAACCACGGGCTGTGGGCGGCGTTCCTGCTGTTCATGGGGGTGCGCGGCCTGGGCCTGCATCTTTGGCTTGCGCACCTGCTGCGCCAGGGTCGGTGGCTCGATCCGGCGCAGGAACCAGCCCGAGCACGCCCGGATTGACCCGCCCGTCCGGGTCAACGAGCGCCTTGATCCGCTCGAGCAGCTCGCGCGTTTCGGGCTGCATGACCTGCGCGTAGGGATAGGCGCGGCCGAGCTGGTTCGACGCGGCGCCGAGTTCGGTGAACACCGCCAGCAGCGCGTCGCGGATGCGACCGACCACCGCGCGCGCCGCAGGATCGGCTCCGGGTTCGGTCAGCGCATCGAGGTACCCCTGCTCGGGCACCGAGCGGTGCAGCGGCAGCCACTCGTCGTGCCAGTGCAGCACCGGCTCGTAGCTGAACACGTGATTCGAGATCGCCATCATCAGGCGGCTCACGGTGATGCCGTGAGTCGCCATCTCGGTGGCGAACGCCGACAGCACCGCCTCCGAGCGTTCGATGAGCGTTGCGGCGACCGCGTGCGAGACCTTCGCGTTGAGCGCGACCCAGCGCGCGCCGTCGGGGTCGACGACCGCGTTCGGCACCGGGAATACGCCGGCGCGTACCGCGCGCGGCAGCGTGTCGGCAATCTCAACGCCGCCGCAGTCGGTGGCGATGGCGCGGCAGCGAGCGAGATCGTCGGCGAGCGCCGCGCGGCCCGCGGCGGCGGCCGTCACGTGCAGCGAGTACGTGGCTGCACCGCCAAGGCGGCGCCGCGCCCCGGCCATCGCGAGCGCGACGCGCAGCTTCGACGCAATGCCGCGCGTGTCGCGCACCGCGCGCAGCGCGATGCGCAGGCCCGAGCGCAGGTCCGCCGCCGACAGGCTGCGCGCGCGCTGTCGGAGATCGAACACGCAGGCGTCCTCGGCAACGCCCGCGCGGCCGATCTCCGACAGCGCGCGCGCCGCCGCATCGGCGTCGGCGAATGCGAAGGACGCAAAGCCGGTGTGCGCCGGCGCACGGATCACCCGGAATGTCGCCAGCGTCTTGATGCCGAGCGCCCCGGAGTCGTGCACGAACAGCCCGGTGAGGTCCGGCCCGTAGAGCCGGTAGACCGGTGCGCCGGCGTGGTCGAACGCGGCGTGACCGGTACGCACCACGGCGCCGTCGGCGAGCACGACTTCGAGCGCGAGCAGCGCGTCGGCGACGGCGCCGTACCGCGCGGTGCCGAGGAACACCGCGCCACCCGAGAGCCCGCCGCCGACCGTCGCGCGTGCTCCGGAGAAGGTCCCGAAGCATGGCAGCCGCAGGCCGTGCGTTGCGAGCGCGTCGTGGATCTGGCGCCACGTGCAGCCGGCCTCGACGGTGATCGTCATGTCGTCGGGGTTCAGCGCGACGATGCGGTCGAGTCCGGACAGGTCGACGACGACGCAGCGCTCGACGACAGGCGTGTATCCGCCGGTGTAGGTGAGCCCGGCACCGCGCGGCATCAGCGCGTACCCGGCCCGGGTCACGGCCGCGACGGCGCCGGCCAGCGCGTCGCGGTCGGCGGGACGGATCACGGCCGCACAGGTGCGCCCGCGTGCATAAAGATCGGCGGAATACGACTCGCGCGCTTCGGTCGAGGTCAGTACACGGTCCTCGCCGAGCAATGCAACGAGCGTGTCGCCAAGCGCTGCAATGTCGTCTGCCATGGGTAAGGGATTGTGCCACCGCGCGGGTGAGGCCGTACCATGATGCCCGTACGCGCCGCTCCGGCGTGCCACGGAAGGCACCAGCGCAATGGACAACCTGGTTCTCGTCGGCTTTCTGGGCAGCCTCGGCGCGGCGATGGGCAC
>PWYM01000082.1 GCA_003567855.1 Gammaproteobacteria bacterium
GGCGACACCTACGCCAAGCAGGCCAAGGTGCGCCAGGCGCACCCGCTGCTCGTCGACGACGTCGCGGTGGACTTCCCCGAAGTGAAGTTCGTGCTATGCCACCTCGGCAATCCGTGGTTCCAGGACGCGGCACAGGTGCTGTACAAGAACGACAACGTCTACGCCGACATCTCCGGGCTCACGCTCGGTGATTTTCACTACGAGTTCGAGCGCTACATGCTCCAGCGCGTCAAGGACCTGATCATGTACATGGGCGACCCGGGCCAGCAGCTGCTGTACGGCACCGACTGGCCGCTCGCCGGCATGGGCACGTACCTGAAGTTCTTCGACGGGTTGGAGCTGCCGGACGAGGCCAAGGACAACATCGCATGGCGCACCGCCGCGCGGCTGTTTCGCATCGATACCGACCGCATTCCGCCGCGGCAGATCACCACCTGAAGCGCACCCGATGACCCCGCGTGGCGCAACACCGCTGACGCTGCTGACCGGTTTTCTCGGCGCCGGCAAGACGACGGTGCTCAACCGCATCCTCGCCGGCGAACACGGCCTGCGCATCGCGGTGATGGTCAACGACTTCGGCGATCTCGACATCGCCGAGGAGCTGATCTCCGGGCGCACGGACGACACGCTGCGCCTGACGAACGGCTGCATCTGCTGCAGCCTGAAGGAGGACCTCGTCGGCGCGGTCATGGACGTGCTGCACCGGCCCGACCCGCCCGAGCACATCGTACTGGAGGCAAGCGGCGTCGCCGACCCCACCGGTATCGCGACGACGCTGCTCGCACCGGTGTTCGGCGGGCGCGTGCGCCTCGACGGTGTCATCTGTATCGTCGACACGCGCGAACTCGACGCGGACCATGCCGAGCGTGACCTCGTGCTACGCCAGCTCATGGTCTCGGACCTCGTGCTGCTCAACAAGGTCGATACCGTGGATGGCGCCGTGCGCGAGCGTGCCGAATCGCTGATCCGGGGCTGGCTCTCACGCGCGCGTATCCTGCCGACGGTGCACGGTGACGCGCCGCTGGAAGTCCTGCTGTCCTCGATGCGCGCACCGGGTGAACCGGTCGCGGGCGACGACCCCGCCGATGACGACGGCCACGCGTGTGGCGGCGACGACTGCGATCATCCCGCGCATGCACACCACCGCGACTACGCGCGCTGGTACTACCGCAGCGGTGACGCGATGGATACCCGGGCACTCGCCGATGTCGCACGCGAGCTGCCCGCCAGCGTCTACCGCGTGAAGGGCATCACGAGGCTCGCCGGCACCCCGACCCGCCGGGGCCTCGTGCAGGGGGTGGGGCGGCGCCTCGAGATCACCCCGGCAGGCGAGTGCAGCGATCCGCAGGAACCCACGCGCCTGGTCGTGATCGGCGCGCCGGACGGACTCGACCCGGCATGGCTGCAGCGCCGCTTCGACGCCTGCCGCGTGGTGTGATGGACGCGGGCGAAGACAGCTGGCGACTCGATGGCCGCCGTGCGCTTGTCACCGGCGCCAGCCGCGGTATCGGCCTGGCGATCGCGCGGATGCTGTGCGCCCGTGGCGCCGCGGTGTGGCTTGCGGCGCGTCACGCGGGACCGCTCGACGCCGCGGTCAGCGCGCTTTGCCGTGACCATGGTGACGGTGCGGCGCACGCGGTGGTCGCCGACGTGACCGACCCGGCTGGTCGCAGGCACGCGCTCGACGCGGTCGGCACGCGCCTCGACATCCTAGTCAACAACGCCGGCTACAACGTGCGCCGGCGCGCCCTCGACTATGCCGAAGGCGAGCTGCACGGCATCCTCGAAACCAACCTCGTCGCGGCCTTCGAGCTCTCCCGCGCCGCGCATCCGCGGCTGCTGCAGGCAGCCGACGGCGCCTGCGTGGTCAACGTCAGCTCGGTGGCGGGGCTGACGCACCTGCGCACCGGCGCCCCGTACGCGATAAGCAAGGCGGCGCTGAACCAGATGACGCGCAACCTCGCCGCCGAATGGGCCGCCGACGGCATCCGAGTCAATGCCGTCGCACCGTGGTACATCGACACGCCGCTCGCGCGGCAGGTGCTCGACGACACCGCCTACCTGGAGGCGGTGCTTGCACGTACGCCGGCCGGGCGCATCGGCCGGCCCGAGGAAGTCGCCGGCACGGTCGCGTTCCTGTGCATGCCGGTCGCCGGCTACGTCACCGGGCAGGTGATCGCCGTCGACGGCGGATTCAGCGTTTACGGGTTCTGAAATGGCCCCAGCGGCCGACAACGTGAGTTCGACGGAACCCGCCGCGACCAAGCTCTCGCCGTCGCCGGCCCCATGCCTGTTGGTCGCACGACCGAGACTGCTCGCACAACTCGACGCGATCCCCGGCCAGCGCCTCGGACTGCTCGTAGCGCCTGCCGGATTCGGAAAGAGCATCGTGCTCGCGCAGTGGTATCAGAGGCTCACCGACACGAACAGGGCGCGCGCCGCGTGGCTGACCCTTGACCACCATGACGCGGAACCCACGGTATTCGTCCGCAATCTCCTGGCCGCGTGCGCGCGTGGCGGACTTGTTGGGAAAAGCGGTGTCGATGTGCTCGATGCGCCAACCGGAGCACCCCCGCATTTGCAGCTGACGGCGTTGATCAATGCGCTGGACGGCGCCGGAGCGCCGGCGGTGTTGATTCTCGATGACTGGCAAGCCGTGGCAGGGACTGCGATCGATGGACTGGCCGGGTGGCTGGTGAGTCGACTGCCCCGGCAGACGGGACTGGTCATTGCCGGGCGCGAGCGGCCGAGAATAGGCGCGGCCGGGCTTCAGGCGCGAGGCGAGGCGCTCGTCATCGACGCGACGCCGCTGAGGTTCTCCGTGCAGGAAACCGAGACGCTGCTCGGCGGCGCCACTGCTGCGGCGCGTGAGCTGCATGCGCGGTGCGAAGGCTGGCCGATTGCGATCGGCATGGGCGCAAGGGGCGTTGGCGACGGCGGAGCGGCGTGTTGCACGCGCGCGCCGTCCCGCGAGCAGTTGAGTGCACTGCTTGCCGAGGAAGTCCTGGCCACGGTTCCCGAGACTTTGCGCGCCACGCTGCCAGCAATGGGCCTGATCGAGCGCTTCAATTCGCACCTGCTCGATGCTCTCGTGGGTGACGGGCTCGGCCTCGATATCATCGAGGCGCTGCGTTCGCGCGAACTGTTCCTGGTCCGTCTTGACGATGAAGGTCGCTGGTACCGTTTCGATCACCTGTTCCGGGAATTCCTTCGTGAGCGCGCAGCCGCTCTCGGTAAAAACCAGGTCAAGGCGCTGCATCATCGCGCGGCGCACTGGTTTCAGGCGCAGGGGCTCCTTGCCGAAGCACTCGAGCACGCCCTGCTTGCGGGCGACAGGCACGAACTTGCGGCTTGGGCCGAGGACGCTGGCGGCTGGAGGTTCGGGTTGGCAGGACACATGGAAGTGCTGCAGCGCGTACTCGACGCGCTAGACCCCGAACAGGTGGAACGCCATCCTCGACTGTGGCTCGGCGAAATTTACGTACTGGCCAAGCACGGCGACATCCCGACCGCGAGCGCGCGTTATGCGCGCCTGCAGGCGCAACTCGGCGTCTACCACGGCGACGACGCGCCACTGGCGCGCCGCGTGCTCGATGGCGAAATCGCGATAATTGGCTGCCTTCTCGGACGCTACGCTGATCTTCCGGCCGACGAATCGGCCGTGCGAACTCTGGAGACGATGGCGCAGAACGCACCGCCCGGCGAACACGTGCTGCACGCGACCCGCTGCAACCTGCTGAGCGCGCTCTACCTCGAGCTCGGTCGCCTCGAGGAAGCCGTGCGTATCGGCGAGCGCGCGATTTCCGCGTACCGGGCGATGGGTTCGGCTTATGGTGAAAACTTCATCTATTACCACCAGGGACGCGCATGCCTGGCACAGGGACGGCTGCGTGATGCAGAGGTACTCTATCTCGAAGGCGAACGCACGGCCTTGAAGTGTTTCGGGCCCGGCAGTGATCTTTCCGCGATTGCGGCCGCCTACCTTGCCGAGACGGCCTACCAGCGCAACGACCTGGACGCCGCCGCACGGTATGCCGACATCGCGTTACCCCACATCGAACGCTTTGACAGCTGGGCCGACGTATTCGTCGCCGCGTATCTGACCCGGGCGAATCTGCTGCGGCTCAGCGAGGGGCTTCCGGAGGCGCTGGCATGCATCGACCGTGCGATTTCCACTGCGCTTTTCCGCAACCTCCCTCGCCTGCGGATGATGGCGGAGTTGCACCGACTCCAGCTTTATCTGCATTCCGGTCAGCCGCAGCTGGCAATCACCAGCGCGCAGTCACTGGCACTCGACAGCGTTGCCGCCGACCCGAAGACCCAGCCCCGGTTGCGTCACGCCGTGGAATTGTGCCGCGCACGCATGGAACTCGCCATCGAAGACGCGTCTTCTGCGGCGACACGCCTGCAGACACTGCGCGCGAAATTGCTTGGCGAGGGACGGATACGCTGCGCCATGGAGGCCGAGATCGTGCTCGCCAGCGCACTGGCAACGCTCGGCGAGCAGAAAGAAGCCGTCGCCGTGCTGGATCACACGCTGGTGCGCGCGATGTTCCAGGGATGGCGACGGGTCTTTATCGACGAAGGCGAGGCACTGCTGCCACTGCTCCGTCGATGCCTTCAGGACGGGCATGGCGATCGCCGCAATGCGCTGCGCGACCGCTTCGTGCTGGAGTTGCTTGGCGCGATGGACCATGACCGCGAGGCGCGGCTGCCAGTCGAACCATCGCCACTTACCGCACGCGAACGCGAACTGCTGCTGCTGCTCGGCCAGGGGTTGTCGAACAAGGAAATTGCCTCTGACACCGGACTGACAACCAATACCGTGAAGTTCCACCTCAAGAACCTGTACGCGAAGCTCGGCGTCGGCTCGCGGCGCACGGCTGTGCGCGAGGCGCTTCGCCGCGGACTGGTGCCCTAGCCGACCCTACCCGTTTGACCACCCGCGCCTACCCTCGCGGTGGGTTGTCGCCGGATCTGCAGCCACGGACGCTGTCGGCGACTTCAACGGTGACGGTGAATCGATGCTCAGGATCGGCGTGGACGTGGGCGGCACCAATACCGACGCGGTGGTGATGCGCGGGTCTAACCTGCTGGGCCAGGCCAAGATCACGACTTCCGAAAACATCGGCAGCGGCGTACGCGAAGCGATCAGCGCCGCACTCGCCGATGCCGGCGTCCGCGCCGGGGCGATCGACGCGGTGATGATCGGAACGACCCAATTCACGAATGCGCTGGTCGAGGGTCGGCGGCTGAGCCGCGTCGGCGTGATGCGCCTGGCGGCGCCGGCCGGGCGTGGGCTCCTGCCGCTCACGGGCTGGCCGCGAATGCTGGCCGAAGCGGTCAACGGCGACGTCGCCCTCGCCCGTGGTGGCTACAACTTCGATGGCCGGGCGATTTCACCCCTCGACGAGTCCGAGATCCGTACGATTGCTCGGCGTTTCGACGCCAAGGGCCTGCGGCACATCGCCGTCACTTCGGTGTTTGCTCCGGTCAACGACGACATGGAGCGCCGCGCCGCCGAGATCGTCGCCAAGGCGATCCCTGGCGCCTCGGTCACAGCGGGGTCGACGATCGGCCGCCTCGGCCTGCTCGAGCGCGAGAATGCAGCGATAATCAACGCCGCGCTGATCGCTCTCGCCGAGCAGGTCGTTGACGCCTACGTGTCCGCCCTCGCCGCACTGGGCATCGACGCACCCCTCTACCTCAGTCAGAACGACGGCACACTGATGACGGCCGACGCGGTACGCGCATTGCCGGTGCTGACTTTCGCCGCGGGACAGACGAACTCGATGCGCGGCGCCGCCGGACTCACCGGCCACCGCAACGCGATCGTCGTCGACATCGGTGGCACCACCACCGACGTCGGCGTGCTGCGCCACGGTATCCCGCGCGAGTCTTCTGTTGCCGCCGAGGTCGGCGGCATACGCACCAATTTCCGGATGCCTGACGTCCTGTCGTTCGGCCTGGGGGGCGGCAGCGTCGTCGTAGAAGAGGGCGGGACGCTGCGCGTGGGCCCCGAATCGGTCGGACACGAGTTGACCCGCCGGGCACTGGTGTTCGGCGGCGACACGCTGACCGCAACCGACGTTGCGGTCGCCTCGGGCCATGCCATGGTCGGGGAGCCCAGACACGTTGCCGCCCTCGATCGCAGGCTCGTCGCAGAAGCGAACGAGACGATCCACCGCATGATCGAGGAGGCGATCGACCGTATGAAAACGAGTGCGGAGCCGGTACCGGTCGTACTCGTGGGCGGCGGCAGCATACTGCTTGGTCGTCCGCTTGCCGGCGCCTCCGGAGTCGACACGCCCACCGCCGCGCCGGTCGCGAACGCGATCGGCGCGGCGTCGGCCCAGGCAGGCGGTGAGGTCGACCGCGTCTGTGCATACGAGCCGCTCGGGCGCGAACACGCGCTGGCACAGGCGCGCGAGGAGGCCCGCCAGAAGGCGATCGTGGCCGGCGCCGAACCCGATGCGGTGGAAATCGTCGACGTCGACGAAATCCCCCTTGCCTACCTGCCCGGCAATGCAGTGCGCGTACGAGTCAAGGCCATAGGTCCTCTCGCACGGATCGTCAGGGGGGCAACGCCATGCGCGTAGGAATCGAGCAGATCACGGACCTCTCCCGCGGCGCCGCCTTCCTCGGCACCGGCGGCGGCGGTGACCCATGGCTGGGCGCGCTGATGCTCGAGCAGGCGCTCACCGAGCACGGTCCGGTTGAACTGATACCGCGTGAGCACCTCTCGCCCGAGGGCATCGCGCTGCCGGTAGCCATGATGGGCGCCCCGACGGTGCTGATCGAGAAGTTTCCCAGTGGGGACGAAGCGGCAGCGGCGGTGCGCGCGATCGAGCGCGAGCTCGGTGCGCGGGTGGAGGCGATCGCCTGCGCGGAAATCGGCGGTATCAATGCCACGCTGCCACTTGCGATCGCGGCGCGCCTCGGCCTGCCCGTCGTCGATGGTGATGGCATGGGCCGTGCATTCCCGCAACTGCAGATGGTGACCTTCCACGTACACGGCAATCCGGCCGCACCCATGGTAATGGTCGATGAATACGATAACGCCGTGCTGCTCAACGCACGCAACGATGACATTGAGCGCCTGGCGCGTCACGTCGTCATGGCGATGGGGGGATCGGCCGTCATCAGCCTCTATCCGATGACCGGGACCCGCGCACGAGAGGCCATCATTCCCGGCACCGTAAGCCAGGCGATCGCGATCGGCGCGGCACTGCGCGAAGGCCGGCACAGCAGCACGGGCAGTGTAAGCGCGGCGCTCGAGTGCCTGCGCGACAGCGTCCACTACGGCCATGCGTGCGAACTGTTCGCTGGCCGCATCGTGGACCTGAGACGCGAGACACGGGGCGGGTTCGCCGTCGGCGAAGTGCGCATCACGGGGTTCGACGATCACCACGCCACGTTCGAGGTGATCTTCCAGAACGAGAATCTGCTCGCCCGTGACCATACAGGCCGGGTGCGTGCGATCGTGCCCGACCTGATCGTCATCGTCGACGCCGAGACCGGCGAGCCGATCACCACCGAGGGCCTGCGCTATGGCCAGCGCGTGCGCGTCCTTGGCGTCAGCGCGCCACCGATGCTGCTTACACCTGCCGCGCTGGAAGTGATGGGTCCGCACGCCTTTGGCCTAGACGAGCCCTACACCGCCCTCGAGGCGCTGCAGTCCGTTAACACCTGAAAGTGAGCCCGACCATGTATGCGAAAATCAAAGGCCCGAAGCAGCACCCCAGCTACCCGTGTGCCGCCGCGCTCGCGCTCGCAGCCATCTCTTTCACCCCGGCCGGGGGTGCATTCGCGCAGGGGAGCGCTCCGCGGCTCGAAGAGATCGTAGTCAGCGCACAACGGCGCGACGAACGACTTCAGGATGTCCCTGTCGCGGTCACCGCGTTTTCGGCTCGTGACGTGCTCGACGCGGGGATCGAATCAACCGCCGACTTTATTGCCCTCACGCCGAACGTCGGATTCGACGACTCTTTCACCGTGGGAAATTCCTTTGTTACGTTGCGTGGCGTCACGCAGATCAACAACGCGGATTCACCCGTTGCGATCGTCATCGATGGCGTACCGCAGAACAACCAGAAACAGTTCAAGATGGAGCTCTATGACATCGAGCGCATCGAGATCCTGAAGGGCCCTCAGGGCGCGCTGTACGGCCGCAACGCGATTGGCGGGGCGGTCAACATCGTCACCCGCCAACCGACGAATGAACCCGAGGGCTGGGTACAGGCCGGCATTGGCAATGGATCGCGCCGGAAAATCTCGGCAGCGGCAAGTGGCCCGATCATCGACGATACGCTCCTTTTCAGGGTCGTTGCCGGGTACACGGAATTCGACGGGCTCATCGTGAATCGGTTTCTCGACGACAAGGTAGACTTCTACGACTCCACGGACGTTCAGGGCCGACTCACCTGGCTCGCCAGCGATGCGCTGCGAATAGACCTGCGTGGCGCCATATCCCGCGCCGATGGCGGAGCGACTTACGACGCCGCCTTCTTCGATTCCACGAGCGACGACAACACGAACCTCCGGCGCGACCCGGTCACCGACATCCTCGGACGCAGCAGCCGTGACATGGATGACGTTGCACTGGTCATGGACTACGAAGCCGGCATGGGCACGCTCACCGCCATCACCGCGTACACGCGGGTCCAGGAGGACTACCTCGGAGATCTCGACTTCTGTAATCCCGTTGACTGTCCGGGCGGTTTCTTCGGTTTCGGGCAGGTTGACCAGATGCAGGATCTCGATGTCGAGCTGCTGAGCCAGGAGCTGCGACTGGTCTCGCCGGACGATCAGCGCCTGCGCTGGATCGCGGGCGTCTACGGGCTGCGCACCGATCGCGACCTGCTGACGCGCGCGACACTTACCGAACTCGGGAACTTCGAAATCGTCCGCAATGAGGAGAGCAACCGGAACTATGCATACTCGGTCTTCGGGCAAGTTGACTTCGACATTACCGAACGGACCGAGATCTCGGCTTCGTTGCGCTTCGACGAGGACATCCGGCGGCAGACCGACGTCGCGACCGGCGAATCACGAAAGGCCACTTTCAGCGCCCTGCAGCCTCGGCTGGTGCTCAGCCACCAGTTCACCGATGAAGGTCTTGGCTACGTCAGCTACGCCCATGGTTTCCGGTCCGGTGGATTCAACGGCATCGGCGGGCGCGAGTTCGCGCAAGAGGAGCTGCACAACCTGGAGATCGGCTACAAGACCACCTTCGCCGACAATCGGGTCGTCCTCAACAGCGCGCTGTTCGCCTCGCGCAGCGACGACTTCCAGTTCTTCTTCGTCGACATCGACGCCGGCGGCGCCCAGGTCATCGATAACCTTGCTCGCGTGCGGCTGTGGGGGGCCGAGGTCGAGCTGCGCGCCCTGATCACCGAACAGTGGCAGGTGTATGGCGCACTCGGTTTGCTCGATTCGGATATCCGGCGCATTGACGACGGACTCACCGTACCGGCGGAGGAAGGTAACCGTACTCCGAAGACGCAGCGTCACAGCGTCAACCTGGGCACCCAGCTTGGCGTACCACTCACTCCTGGTATCGAAGGGGTACTGAGAGTCGACTACGAACGCCGCGGCCGCAAGTACTGGCATACCGACAACGTTTCGGTGCTCGATCCGGTGGATCTTCTGAACGCGCGCCTCGCGCTGCGCGCCGAGCGCTGGGAGGTCGCCCTCTGGGGACGAAACCTCACTGACACTTTCTACTATGCAGACTTCAATGCGCAGCCGTTCACCGGTCTTCCGCACGACATCGCACACCGTGCCACACCACGGACCTGGGGCGTCGATTTCCGCTACGAGTTCTGATCACGCGCACGCGATGCGGTCAATCAGACCGCACCCGCACGCCGTCCGCGACTCGATCCCCCGGGTGCGTGATCACGCGTTCGCCGGGTTCGAGCCCCGCGACGATCTGCGTCGTCAGGCCTGCACGCCGTCCGACCTCGACCTCGCGCAGCTGCGCGCGGCCGGCGTCGACGACGAAGACCCGCCAGCCGTCATCACGGCGGAACAGCGCGCTGGTCGGCACCTGCAGCACGTCGTCGTCCTCCCAGATCACGAACGTCGCCTCGACGCGGTAGCCGTCGCCGAGCCGCGCCCACGCGTCGCGCGGCGTCTCGAAGGTGACGCGCACCGGGACACGCTGTTCGTCGACGCCGAGCGCTGACACCTGCGTGAAGCCGGCAGGCTCCACGCGCCGCACGCGGCCCTCGAGAATGTCCGCGCCGCCCCAGCGCTCGATCGCCACGCGCATGCCCGGGCGCACGCGCACCGCGTCCATCGACAGCAGATCGACCTGCACCTCGAGATCGTTGGCAAGATCGCCGATCTCGAGCACCGGTTCGCCGGACTGTACCGGCCCCTCGCAGCAGCGGTGGCGCGCGGTCACGGTGCCGGTAATAGGTGCACGCACGTCGAGCTTGGGCTGATCACCGGGGGAGCGCTCGCCGTCGGCGACCTCCAACGTCGCACGCGCCGACTCCATCTCGAAGCGCGCGACCTCGACCGAGTGTCGCGCGGCCCGTTCCGCCGAGCGGGCGGAGTCGCGCGTCCCGCGCCGGCGATCACGCTCCTCGGACGATACGAGCTGGCGTGCGTGGAGCTGCTCGGCGCGCTCGAACTCGGACTCCGCCACCGACAGCTGTGCGCGACGGGTCTCGAGTTCGGCCTCGGCGGCATCCAACCGGGCGCGTGCGGCCGACAGCGCCTCGCGCGCCTGTTCGCGTGCACGCGCGTCAAGCGCCGGCGCCGGCATCGATTCGAGCTGGAACACGACGTCGCCAGCTTCGACATCGTCGCCGGGCTCGAGGCGCACGCGCTGCAGGTAACCGCTGATCGGCGCCGCCACGGTGTGTGGGTCACGCAGCCGTGTTCGGCCCTCGTCGTCGACGGTCTCGGCGAAATAGCCGCGTTCGACCGTCGTCACGCTGACCGGCACCGCCGCCGGCCGAAGTGCGAGCACCAGCAGGCCGACGACGATCAGCCCGGCGATTGCGAGCAGCAGTTTCTTACGCAGCGTCATGAGTCACCATCCTGTACGGTTCATTGTGCACGGCATTCATTCCACGGTCTTGAGTGCCGAAATCATGTCCAGCCGGTGCAGGCGTCGGGCGATCATCAGCACCGACAGCGCCGCGGCGATCAGCACACCGAGCGCCGAAAACGCGTACGCGCCGGGCGTGATCACGAACGGCACCCGGTACATGTCGACCGTCATCGCTTCGTTGAGCAGCAGCGCAAAGCCTGTGCCGACCAGCCAGCCGAGCGGAATCGCCAGCAACACCAGCAGCCCGAGTTCACCGATCAGCACCCACGCGACCTCGCCGCGCGTGAAGCCGAGCACGCGCAGCGTCGCAAGCTCCCGAGCGCGCTCGGCGAAGGCTATACGCGCGTTGTTGTAGACGACGGCGAAGGTGATCGTCCCGGCCATCAGAAGCAGCACACCCATGAACACGAGCACGGTGTCGTAGTAGTACTGCCGGAAGTTGCCCTCCACGTCGGCGATCAGCCCGATCGCAGCAATCCGTGGTACCTCCCACAGCGCGTCGAACAGCTCGGCCTCCAGGCTGCGGTCGACCATCAGCCATACGCCGTTGATTGCCGGGCCCTCGCGCATCAGGCGGTTCAGCGTGCGCCGCTCCATGTAGGCCCCCAGCCCGATGGGTTCGTCGACGGTGCCGGCGACCTGCACCTGCAGCGTACGGCGGTGGCCTTCCATGATCTCCACATCGACGGTGTCGCCGGGGCGCACGCCGAGGTGGTCAGCGAGGTAACCGGTGAGCAGTATGCCGTCGGGGGGCAGGCGCTGTGGGCGAAGCTTGGCATCGACCAGCACGCGCAGCACCGGTTCGGCCTCGAGCCCCTGCAGCGAGGTGCGGTAATCACGCAGCCCGTTCACCAGCCGCACCGGCACACTGCGATATCCCTCGACGTATTGCACGCCGGGCTTGTGGCGCAGCCCCGCGAGCGCGTGCTCGGAGGTCGGATCGGTCAGCGGCAGGTGCAGGTCCATCTTCATGACCTGCCGGTACTGGATGTCGATGAGATGATCGACCGCGGTGAACTGGTAGCTGCCGAGCAGCAGCAACGCACCCGAAAGCGCGATACCGATCATCGAAAGCACCGCCTTCAGGCGGTGCCGCGACAGGTTGCGGAGGATGATGCGTCCCGCCTGGTCGAGCAGGCGCCCGAAGCGCGAGCGCTCGAGCCAGCCCTGCGTGAAGCGCTCGGGTGCCGGCGGGCGCATCGCCTGCGCCGGCGGCAGGCGCACCGCGCCGGCCACCGCGCGCCATGTCCCGAGCGCCGCGGCGACCACCGCAACCACCGCGGCCAGCGCGAGCACCCTCGGCTGCAGCCTGAAGCTCATCTCCGGGAACCGGAAGTACTCCGCGTAGATACCCGCGAGCCCCTCGGCGGCCCACGCGCCGAAGCCCACGCCGAGCACGCAGCCGACGAGCACCACGGCGCCTGTCAGCAGACCGAAATGCAGCGCGATGTCGTCGTGGCCGTAACCGAAGGCCTTGAGGATCGCGACCTGCTGGCGCTGCGTGCGCACGATGCGCGCCATCAGCACGTTGAGCAGAAACGCGGCGACGCCGAGGAAAATCGTCGGCAGCACGACCGCCATCACGCGGAGCTGGTCGAGCTCGTCGGACAGAAAACGATGCGACACCTGGTCCTCGCGCCCGACCGGGCCCGTGCTGCCGTAACGCGCGAGCACCTCATCGACGGCGTCGATGACTGACGCCCGGTCGGCGCCGGCCTGCAGCGTGAGCACGACGTTGTTGAACGCGCCGTCCATGCCAAACGCGTTGGCAAGCGCACGGCGGTTCATCCACATCACGACGTAGCGTTCGTAGTCGGGCAGCAGGTCCGCGGGGCCGACCTGGTAGACGAACTCCGGCGACAGCCCGATGCCGGTGATCGTCAGCGTCTCGAGCCGGCCGCGGATGATCACGCGAAGGCGGTCGCCGGCGCGCAGCCCGTGCGCCTCGGCGAAGGGCTCGCTGATCACGACCTGGTCGCCGCGACCCGACTCAGGCAGCGTTCCCTCGCGCAGGTGCAGGCGATTGAGCCGAGGCTGGCGCCCGTCCGGGATCGACAGCAGCTGGCCACGCACCGGGTCGGCGAAGCCCGCGACCTCGACGCGCACCGGCGCGCGCACGCGCGTCTCGACCTGGTCGACGCCGGGGACTACGGCGATGCGTTCGCGCACGTGTTCGGGCGCCCGCGTGAGGTCTGCAAACACGTCGGCGAAGTGGTAGCCCTCGTAGAAGCGCTGCTTCGACAGCTGCACCGCGTCGAGACTCGTGACCGCGAGGATCAGCACCATCACGCCGGCGCCGATCACCACCGAGATCGCCGCGACCTGGCCCTTCAGTTCGGCCAGGTCACGCAGCAGCTTCCTGTGTATCGCCGGGATCACCAGTGCAGTTCTGACGGCGCGCGGCGATGCTCGTTGACCTGCACGTCGTCGACGCGCCCGTCGCGCAGCGTGATGATTCGATCGGCCATCTCGCCGATGACCATGTTGTGGGTGATCACTGCGGTGGTCGTGCCGAGCTCACGGTTGATGCGCTCGATGACCTCGAGCACGCGAATGCCGGTCTTCGAATCCAGCGCACCGGTGGGCTCGTCGCACAGCAGCACCGTGGGGCGCTTGGCGACCGCGCGCGCGATCGCCACCCGCTGCTGCTCGCCGCCCGACAGCTGCGCGGGAAAGTGATCCATGCGCGCCTCAAGCCCGACCATCTCGAGTGCCTCCTCAGGCGTCATCGGATCGCGGGCGATCTCGGTGACGATCGCGACGTTTTCGCGGGCGGTGAGGCTGGAGATCAGGTTGTAGAACTGAAACACGAAGCCCACGTGCTCGCGACGAAACTGCGTGAGCACACGGTCACTCGCGCGCACCAGGTCCTGGCCGCCGTAGCGCACCTCGCCCGAGGTCGCGCTGTCGAGCCCCCCGAGGATGTTCAGCAGCGTGGATTTGCCGGAGCCGGAGGCGCCGAGCATGACCGTCAACTCACCGGCGTACAGCGCCATGTCGACGCCGCGCAGGGCGTGGATTTCGACCTCGCCCATCGTGTAGGTCTTGGTCAACCCGCGCGTTGCGAACACGGCGGATGATTCGGTCGCTGGCGCCGTCACTAGAGGTCTCCGGTCGTCGCACACCCGGAGACGGGCGCGCACGTACGAGCGCATGCACCGGGGACGCGGCGCACGCGAAAACCCAGCGACTCATCTTGCGCGTTTCGGCGACATCATGGAATGGGGAATATCCGAAGGCAGGTTCAGCCTTCGGACGGTGTGTACGGTCAGCGCTGACCGCGCGCGTCGCGGCACTCCTTCGGGCTGCCGCCACAGATCTCGCAGTCCTGCTTCATGCCGAGCGCGTTCAGCCCGCCGCACGAGCCCTTGATCGGCTTGTTCGCGAAGATCACGCCGATGGCCATCGCGGCGAACAACGCGCCGAAAGCCAGGATCGCGATTATGACGGTGGCCAGCATCACTCAGCCTCCGAAGTCGTCGAGCATGATGTTCTCCGGTTCCACGCCGAGGTCTTCGAGCATCCGGATCGTCGAGGTGTTCATCATGGGCGGACCGCAGAGGTAGTACTCGCAGTCCTCGGGCGCGGGATGGTCGCGGAGATAGTTGTCATAGAGCACCTGGTGGATGAACCCGGTATAACCTTCCCACTCATCTTCAGGCTGCGGGTCCGACAATGCAATGTGCCAGGTGAAA
>PWYM01000112.1 GCA_003567855.1 Gammaproteobacteria bacterium
AGCAGCGTGCTCTTGCCCGAGCCGCTTTCACCGATCAGCGCGAGCCGCGCACCGCGTGCGACGTCGAGCCGAGGCACCCGCAGCGTGAAGCGGGTACCGCCGGAGTCGTGGGTCTTCTCGACGTCTCGCAGGCTGAAGACCACCTCCGGACTCAGGGCAACGCCTCCAGCAGCAGCGGGTAGACGGAGTCACCGTCCACGGGGCCGCCGTCGAGCGACACCCACAGGTCGAGGTTGTCGTGCAGCGCGCGGTAATAGGCGACCTTGCTGTCGAGCTGGTTGATGAACTCGAACTGCTCCTGCGCCGTCCACTGCCGCCAGGTGCCGAGGTCGAGGTCCATCACCTCGCTGCGGTAGGGCAGGTCCTCGATGTACTCGCGCATGTAGCCGAGCTCGGCGAGCGTGGTGCCTTCGCCGGGGATCACCTGCGCGGCCTCCGGGTCGCGGCTGACGATCGCCGCGAGGCTGCGCAGCTCGTCGAGGAACCGGTCGGGTGCGAACGCGCCTTCCTCGGCGCGCTCGAGGATGCGCCGCAGCAGGTCGTGCATGTCGCTGAGCTGGTCGCGCGTGAGCAGCACGCGCACGTCGATGGCCTGGGTCTCCGGCGCTTCCGGGTCACGGTCGAGCATCCAGGCGTCGAACAGCAGCGGCACGGCCTCACCGTCGCCGCGCCGGCCCAGATAGTCCATGCGCAGCGCATAGCCGAGCCGCGCGACGCTCTCGCCGAATTCGTCGAGCGCGGCGAGGCGTTCCTCGCGCTCGCTCGCTCCCGGCTGCAGCGGCTGGAACCCCGACGCCGCCGAGCGCACCTGCGCGGTGAGCTGGCCGAGCATCGACTCCAGCGCGTCGCCGAAGTCGTCGACGTCGCCGGCGTCGACCGGGTGATAGAAGGTGCCGATGTCGGGGATGGCGGCGAACTCGCGATATTCGCGTTCGGCGAACTCGTGGTTCTCGTTGCGCGCACCCGATGCGGTCCTGAGGTGAACGACCCACGGCGAGATGCCGCGCTGGAGCAGGCGGTCGCGCATCTCCGACGAGTTCAGCCCGGTGCTCGAGTGCGGGTCGTCGGGCAGTCGCGGGCCCGCGTCGGTGATCAGCACCACGTAGCGCGCGAAGTGCCCGCTCCAGTCGATGTCGTCGATCGCCTGCATGACGCCCGCCCACGGGTCCTCGTCGAAGCCGTCGCTGGAGGCGCTGGTCGCACGCACGCGCCCGACCTGGCGCAGGAACTCTTCGCCGCTTTCGGTGAGATCGGCATATTTTCGCGACAGGTACTCGAGCTGCGGCACCGCATCGAGGCTGTCGCGAAAGGCGATCAGCCCGTACGACACGCGGTCCGACAGCCCGGCGTCGTCGATCTCGTCATAGATGCGGCGCACGACGTCACGCGTGCGGTCGATGTAGGGCTGCATCGACAACGTCGTGTCGATGACGAACACCACGCCCGCGCGGTAGGGGTCCTGGTCGCGTCCGTAGTGCAGCGGCACGCTCGCGACCTCGAGCAGCCGCGCCTGCCAGTCGCCGACGAGCACGTCTTCGTGGCCGAGGATGGGCACGAGGTAGAAGTTGCGGCGGATGTCGATGAAGCCGTCGGGCTGAATCGCCGCGACGGGCGAGTCGCGCAGGTCACCCGCGGCCGCCTGTTCGCGCAGTTCGCGCCACGCGGCCGTGTCGTTCGCATCGACCAGCGACTGCAGCGCGTCGCGGTCTTCGAACAGCATCACGCGCGGCTGCTCGGCCGGATCCTTGAAGCTCACGGTCAGCGTCTGGCGCCAGTCCACGGCCTGCTCGGCCGGCAGCCAGCCGCGAATGTCGCCGCGGCTGTCGAGCCCGACGCGCATCCACGGCACGCCGTCGCGTGATTCGCGCTCGTAGACGTAGAAAACGGAGAACGGCGTGACCGGCTGTGCGATGTCCGGGTCGTCGCCCGGCGAGGCGTGCAGCGCGGCGCCGGGGACGGCGATCACGCGCTGGTACAGCGACTCCTTGCCTTCCATCGTCAGCGGCGCGGGTGGCTGCGCCAGCGCCGCAGCGATCGCGACCGCGTACAGCGCGATGGCGGCGAGGACCACACGGGTGACCGGGAACCGGGTAGCAGGGATGCTCATGGCGTCACTCGTCAATCGAAAGCAGGAACCGTTCGGCCTCGGCGTCACCCGCGGCGGCCGCATCCACGGCCCAGCCACGCAGCGCGGCGAGACGCTCCGGGGCATCGTCGATGCCCTGCTCGCGCGCAACCGCGTACCAGCGATAGGCCTGGTAGGCATCGGGCTCGGGCAGCAGGCTCGTGTCGGCGCTGTGGTGGTTGGGGTCGTTCATCGTCGCGAGAGCGAACGCCGACGGCCCGTGGTTGGCCCGCGCGGAGAAAAACAGCAGCAGCTGGGCGTCGGCCAGCTGGCCGTCACGCTGGAAGCGGCGCGCGTGCTCGTAGGCCTCGTCGTGATCGGCGCGACCGCTGCGCTCGTACTGCGCGAGCAGCGCGCGTGCGTCCTCGGCGCGTTCCGGCCCCGTGATAGGCGGCGGGCCCGGCTCCGGCGCAAGCAGGCCGCGCAGTGCGAACACCGCGACGACTGCGACCACGATCACGACGGCGATGCCGACCGCGACCTTTGGCGTCACACGCATGGGCCACCTCGACATGGCAGAGGCCTGCTTCCAATATACCCCTCGCCGGGACCGGGCGAAACGCCCGTACCATGGACCGGCAGGATGACGGTGATATGGCAGCCCCGGAGCACACATCCGCGCGGCCCGCGCGCGAGCCCACACAGCCGTGGCACAGGCGCGGGCGCATCGCGGTGCGCGCCGGGATCGGATTCGCCGCGGCGCTCGTCGCCTACATCGCGTTCGTTGCAGGCTTCGGCCAGGTGCTGGTCGAACGCACGATAGAACGCCATAGCGCGTCGCTCACGGGCTTCGAACTGCATGCGGGTCGCGTGCGCATCCGCCCGTTTCGCGGTGTCGTCGAGCTCACCGACGTGCGGCTGCGCGAAACCGCCGGGCCGCTGCGCATACACGCACCCAGGCTCTCTTACGCGCCCCGGCCGGCATCGCTGCTGCGCCGGGGCGATCCGCAATGGCGATGGCTCGAGATCCACCGCCCGGAGGCCACCGTCGACACCTTCCGCCCCGGCGATGCGGGGGGCCTGCCGCCGGCGCTCGACGCGCTCGCGGCGCACATCACGCGTCTGCACGTCGAGCGGATCGTGGTGCACGATGCAACGCTGCTGCTGCTGCGCGAACATCGCGACCCACGCTGGCTGTTCACGGGCATCGATATGCAGGCCCACGGTCTCGCGCCGGAATCACGGTTCGAATACGCGCTGACCATCGATGACTTCGAAGGCGCAATACTCGCGTTCGACGGCACGCTCGACCGGCACCCGTGGCGCGTCGATGGCCGCGTCGAGTCCACGCGACTGCCC
>PWYM01000126.1 GCA_003567855.1 Gammaproteobacteria bacterium
AAATGTTGAGATTGGTGGGTTCTGTGCTGATGACAAAATGGGGTTTCAGGCCGCTCTCTTCGATGATAAACTTCCAGCAAACCCCGTCGCAGTCTTCTTCCATAACACTGGAAACGGCATAAAACGTAATTTCCGGTGGTACGCCGATTTCCTTAAGAATGCGCCCGGCCGTGATGGTGGAAGCAATTCCCCCTTTCTGGTCAACCGAACCACGGCCGTAAACAAACTCATTGTCGATTTCCCCCGAAAAGGGGTCGAAGGTCCAGTTTTCAGGATTTCCCACATCAACGGTATCCACATGCCCGTCGATGGCCAGAATAAGCGGGCCCTAACCGATGCGTCCCAGCACATTGCCCAGTTCGTCCATCTTAACTTCATCAAAACCCGCTTCCTGCATCTGGCGCATGACTTCCTGCTGCACCTGCTTTTCTTCTCCGCTGAGTGATTTGATTTTTATAAGCCTGGAAAGGTTTTCGGCGGTATAATCACGATATTGTTCCGATAGTTCTTTGATCTTTCTGATAAGTAATAATTTATCCATGAGGTTTTGTGTGTTTTGAAAACAGAAGATTGGGTAGATTTTTTCCGCAATTTAGAAAAAAAAACTGAATTACCAACATATATACAGTAACGAATAAGCTTGTTAAAATGAGAAAGGAAACCCGGAATGATGGGACTTGAACCCGGCATCAGATGTTTTTAAATTTCGCTTTCGCGGAAACGTTGATAATCCTGCGGCGTATTAATATTGAAAAGTATTTCGGGGAATTCAAACGAAACCCTTTTCCCATGAAAATTTTCAATAAAACTGCGCAAATCGGGCCAGGGTTCCTTTTGCTGTAAAACCTGCTGAACCATAACCAGGCCGATAAAAAGGGGGTGTCCGCCACGACCCTGATATTCGGGCAATACATAATCATAATCACCCAGGGCTGTTTTTAACTCATCAAGCAGCCCGGAATTTACAAACGGATTATCTATGTTGTGAATAAAACAGGGTGATACATCGGGAAATTGCTCAAGTCCGCACCGCAAGGAATGAAAACGGCCCAAATACGGCCGGGAATTCAATACCAGGGGAATGTTTTTCAATGCATCATCCGATGAAATGGCAGCAAAGGCATCACTGTTTACCACCATCAGAACGTTGCACCCAAATTCTCTGAACCGGCGATACAGATAGCCGGCAAAATACTCACCTGACGGCATCCTGAGCTGCCATTTGGGTGTCCCCATCCTGCTGCTGTGGCCGGCGGCAAGGATTAGGGCGTTGGGGTGGTGCAAGTCAGTCATGCCGGTTCTCGTAAGTTTTTAATTGTCTTTATTTTTCTCGCTTTTTTTTTGTCTCGCAGAGCCGCAAAGACGCAGTTTTCTTTTTTCTCGCTTTTTCTCGCTTTTTTTTCTCGCAGAGACGCAAAGACGCAGTTTTGTTTTTTCTCGCATAGACGCAGAGACGCAGTAAATTTAAGAACGCAGTAAAAAATCACAAAGTGATTTTTTTAAAACTGCGTCTCTGCGTCTCTGCGAGATATTAATATTTTTGTGAGAAAACAAACAACAATTTTTTGAAACCACAAACCAAACCCAAAATTAACCCTTTGATTTCAAAAACCACCAAAGCACAGAGACACAGTTAATTTGAAAACACAGCAAAAAATCACAAAGTGATTTTTTTTAAAACCGCGTCTCTGCGTCTCTGCGAGATATTAATATTTTTGTGAGAAAACAGACAACAATTTTTTGAAATCATAAAGCAAACCCAAAATTAACCCTTTGATTTCAAAAACACCCCAAGCTGTTCTTTTTTTCGTATTTTTGGAATCATTCCTTCACCCAAAGCACAGTAGTATGACCGACCGTTTTGTACCCATAGCCCTGCCTGCCTTATTTCAATCTATACTGTCGCAGTTGAAGGCCGGGCACTATTTTGGGATTGCCAGGGAAAATTTTTATGAGCCCAAAGGCCATATCTTCGAGACAGAGCGGTTCGGACAAACCCTGGCAACGCCCCTGGGACCGGCAGCCGGACCACACACGCAGCTTTCGCAAAATATTGTGGGTGCATGGCTTTGCGGTGCCCGATACATCGAGCTTAAAACCGTGCAAACCCTTGATGAGCTTGAAGTTTCCAAACCCTGTATCGACATGCAGGACGAAGGCTACAACTGCGAATGGTCGCAGGAACTGCGCATCCACCAGTCCTTTGAGCAATACCTTGACGCATGGATAATTATTCATCTGCTGGAGAAGCATCTGGGCTGGATAGGTTCGGCACAAAAAACCATTTTTAACATGAGCGTGGGTTACAACATGGAAGGAATTCTAAAGCCCAATGTGCAGTGGTTTTTTGAAAAAATGAATGATTGCTCACAGGAACTTAAAAGCAAAATTGAAGTTCTTGCTCAGGAATTTCCCTGGATAAGCGACGTTGAAATTCCCGGTCAGATTTCCGACAACATCACACTGAGTACCATGCACGGCTGCCCGCCCGATGAGATTGAAAAAATAGGGATGTACCTTATCAGGGAAAAAGGGCTTCACACCTTCATAAAACTGAACCCAACCCTGCTGGGACCTGAAAGGGTAAGAAACATCCTGAACGAGAAATGCGGTTTCAAAACCCCGGTGCCCGACCAGGCCTTTGAGCACGACCTGAAATATCCCGATGCGGTCAGAATAATATCCAACCTGCAAAAGACTGCCCATGACCAAAAAGTTTTTTTCGGACTGAAGCTCACCAATACATTGGAGAGCAATAACTTCCGCAATGTATTTGCCGAAGACCAGAAACAAATGTACATGAGTGGAAAGGCGCTTCACCCCTTGGCGGTAAGCCTTGCAGCCAAAATCCGCAAAGACTTTCCGGAAATAGACATTTCTTTTTCTGCCGGTGCCGATTGTTTCAATATTCAGGAACTGCTGGCCTGCAGACTGACACCGGTTACCGTTTCATCTGACCTGCTGAAGCCCGGTGGATACGCGAGACTTTCGCAGTATCTTGAAAATCTCAAAGAAAAACTTCAAGAAAAGAATTACACGAACATATCGCAACTCATTAACGAAAACCCTTCCAAAAAACTGACAGAATACAGCGCTTCGGTGGCTGATAATCCTGCTTACAGGAAAGCCCTGCGAGAGCCCAATATCAAAACCCTTCGCCCGCTTAACTACTTCGATTGCATTTATGCGCCGTGCATGAGTACCTGCCCTGCCGAACAAAATATTCCGCTTTATATGCATCATACGGCAAAGGGAAACCGGCAGCAGGCCTTTGAAGTCATCATGAAAACCAATCCTTTCCCCACCATTACGGGCACTGCATGCGACCATGATTGCCAGAGCAAATGCACACGCATGAATTATGATTCCACCCTGGCTATCCGGGAAATCAAACGATATGTTTCTGC